>CASICT010000014.1 GCA_949373265.1 Candidatus Poseidoniaceae archaeon
GTAATATTGAGAAGTTTCAATTCGACTCCTCTGATTTCACCGTGGTGTAATACATCATCATGAAGTGAGTTAATGGATTTCTCAACACTTTCAATTTCCGAAAGTCCTGAGTTGTACCATATTTGCGCCCTCGATTCTGTCAGTGAGGGGTAGCGATTCTGCAATTTCCACTGAAGCTTGAATCGAATCATCGCCTGCAGTATCATGCGACATAGAAATACCTGCCATCTTTACACCGAAAACCGCCATCGATAACAGAGACATCATCAATACTACGCCTGTTGCCAATAGCATCTGGCCAGTGTCACTTCTTCTGGTCAAATGCATCATGAACCACGCTCCCATAAATCAAGACTAATTGTCCATAGGTGGTCATCTGCCGCAACTAATCCATGTACTGTAACAGTACTAGAACCAGGATTAGCAACTTCGCCATAAGGCTGGGAGGTTCCAGAATCTTTAGCAAGCCAACAATTTGCTTCTGTACCAATTGCTAGATAATTTTGTACCAGTTCACATGCCTCATCCTTTTGACCAGCAGCAAGTAGTTCTGCCAATCTTGAATCATAATCCCCGTCACCTGAAGGGGTACCTAATCCCAGATTTATGGCATCCTCGCCTGCGAAATGCATTTCTGCATCGATAGATAGGCTCGGTTCATCTGGAACATGGACGGTAATCAAAAATGCTGCAGTCATGAAAAATAACCAAAACAATGTCAACATCTCTAGGATGTGAATTTGTGCGTTTTCATCATTCTGCACTTTTAAACACCTCAAGGTGAGAATGTTCCCGCTACTGGCTTTAGTGCAGGTAGAGTCGTGATACCAATCAGATCTGGCGTGAATACAATAATGTTGAAACACAACATTGCCATCAAAATCATCATTCCAGAGTGTTTCATTCCACTGCTAAACCTTCCAGTAGCCATCAATCCGGCCATTGAACCGTTTCCTAACGCTTGCATTGTAACACCATAATAGAAAATTGTCAGGAAGAACAGTGGCTCGATATTACGGATAACCATGTTTCCTAATTGTTGGCCACCGCCTGCACTATCGTCATCGCTTGGTTCAGAGTTTGAACCCGCAATAGCTGGAATGAAAACCTTAGCTAGTACAACAATAACACCTAGGAAAACACCGTAAGAAGTCCAGATAACCGAGATATATGAAGCGATAGTACGTTTTCTTTCACCTTCAAGGAATTTGATTTCACGGCTGTCATTTGCTGCTGTAACCAGAATATCGGAAATCTTACCACCTGCACGGTTTGCTTCTGAAATTAAAGATATAGCACGCATGACAAGTGGAGTTCCAACCCTTGCTGCGAACATTTCGATAACATCTCCGAATGAAACACCCCATGATAATTGGTCACTCATTTTTTTGACTTCGTGATTCAGGGCACCGTATTCACTGGTCGCCAGCGTTTGAACTGCAACTGTCATAGACAGACCTCCCTTCCAATATTCAGCCAAGTCTCTTAAGAAATCGGGGAACTTAGATTCCATTCGATCCGTGGTTACTTTGACGCGGTCCCAATAAAACGACGCTGGCCAGAAGGTAATGAACCAACCAAAGGCGAAGAAGTTCAGGAAGATTGTTGGTCTCAATGATAATCCTCCAAGATTAACTTCAGGGCCAATCCATTGTGATTTGTTATTCATGTATTCTGGGATTCCATCATAATAATCCATTTCAATTCGATATGATGCTTCTTGGACTAGTTCTTCTGAAAATATAACAACCTGATAACCCTCTCCTTTCTTCATATTGTCAATCTTCAATATACAGTCATCGTCTTTAGCATAAGAATTACCATCATATCTTTCTAGTTCAACACCTAATGGGTCATTAATTCTAAAGGAATAATCGGATGGCACAGAAGTAGATATTGAACAAGTTGCAACCAAAGGTTGATCGGGTGTAACATCGGTCAAATTTTCATCCATCCCAGGTACTTCAAACAGTTGACCTAACGAATTAAATTCAATCCAACTATCTTCCGGCTCCAAAACTAGAACATCGGGTTGGTCTTTTAGTATTGAACAAGATTCGTTATCTGTAAATGAGGGGATATAGTTCATATCATATCCACATACTGAATTTACGAAAAGAGGCTGGCCATTTGGTGAAGTGGTGAAATGTGAGTTTGTCAACCAGAATGTGAATGATGCTAAACCAATGAAAATACTTACTGCAAGTATTGCATACAACTTGGTAAGAGTTGAGTCGTCTTTGGGAAGATCGAGTTTGACTGTGATTTTCTCTTTCTTTTTCGCCATCATTTCACCTCCCATCACATTTCTTGCTCTTTACTGGATGACCACACTAGGAATGCAAACATCACATGTATCATAGGGAGGGCTAACAATACGACAAAGTATAGCGTGCTCTCTTCCATTTGAGCACCAGCACCACTAACCCAGAACATAATGACAAGCATAACAATCAGGAACAGAGGCATTGCAACAGCGACTACGATATATGATTCAGCAAGCATAGCAAGTGATTCAAGGAAATCGTGTAACCGTGTACGGTTTTCACGCATGTAATGCTCAGCACGATTAAGGAAGTATAGCTTTAGTGAACCTCCTGCAGTCAATGTACCGACCATACCTTGGAAGAATTCTGTCATCCAGGGAGATGCTGCTCTATCTACAGACATTTTCATAGCGGTAAGCAAATCAAAACCAAGTAATGATACATCTCGATATATCATGGCTGAATCATATGCGATTTCCCCATAAATATCTTCATTCAATGCTAATGACCTGAAAATCTTGTGAGGTGTTGCATTCGCAGCAGCCATTGCTGCGGTGTAAGATGCAGCATATGGTAGGTATTTCTCAAGAGTCTTGCCACGAAGATTAGCCGAACGTCCTGCTGCTCCCTTCAGGTATCTGAATGTTCCAAATGGGATTAAAAATCCAAGAAGAACAGGTAGCAAAACCTTGGCAAAGAATGGAAACTCCATGTATTTGAAATATGGACAGCCGTTGCTTTCCAAAGTTTCATCGACAAGGTCGGCATTCCAATATTCCCATTCGTAGCAGGCTACTGCTGTTGATGAATCTGCACGTGATTCGTACCAGTCAACTAATCCGATATCTGGAATGAAAATCGCAGTAAGGAACATACCACAAATTATGGAAACAGCCATAGTTGTAACGAATACTTGAGCTAAATATACCTCTGGCATTACTGGTATATTTCCTTTAACCAGATTAGCGGATAGAACTTTATCCCTTCGCGCCTTTTTCTTGAAAGCCTTACCAAGAATTCGGTGACAAATCTTCTGCCAAGCAGTTAATTCCATTCATCACCCCTCCTTCAATACATATTTACTGTAATCAGCGAAGACCATCAACTCGTGCTAAAATCTCGTGAGGTCTTACATAGTATTCGGTAATAATTTGGCTAACTTGGTCAGCCTTACGGATATCATTCAGAACCATCCATTCTAGAATTCTCTTACGGGTTCGAAGTTCTCTTCGCATCTCGTCTTGACTGTAGTTGATCTTAACCATAATCTTCTCTAGAACGTATGATTTACCTGAGAATATGAAGTCATCATTCGTTACATTCCAACGAAATACCTCGTTAGTGATTATTTCCATAGAGTTAGGGTCTATACCTACAATTTCTACAATCTGCTTAGTTCTTCTAACACGTCGTCCGTTGATACGGGTCTGGATCTGAATAACACAGCCTTCTAGAGCCGGTAATAATACACGAGGAATATCAATCGGTTTGTTCTCTAATCTGTGAACTAAAGATGCTACTGAATCAGCGTGCACTGTTGAGTAAGCACAGTGTCCGGTGGCCATTGCTTGGAACAGAACATATGCTTCTGCACCACGGATCTCACCCACGATAATGTATTCAGGTCGCTCTCTGAGAGCAGCCTTTAGTAACTCGAATTCTCCGATTTCACCTTCATTGGATTCACCACCAAACCCTTGACGAGTTAATCCAGGAACCCAGTTAGGCTGAGGGATGTTAACTTCACGTGTAGATTCAATACTGACAATCTTCATCTGCCATGGGATGAAAATACACATTGCATTGAGTGTAGTGGTTTTACCAGACGCTGTACCGCCTACGAAAAGAAGTGGAACTTCATTCTGGAATGCAACCCAAAGATAAGCCCCCATCAAGGAGGATAGAGTTCTGAATGCAATAATGTCACACGGAGAGAACGGGTCGTCCTTGAATCTTCGAATACAGAATGCGGAACCACGGGTTGAAACTTCTCGGCCGAGCTTCATGACAATTCTTGAACCATCCATCAATGTCGCATCCAGAAGTGGGCTTGCAACTGAAATGTGCTTACCACAACGTTGTGCTAATTTGATAACATAAGATTCCAATTCATGGTCCGTGTCCCAAGAACAGGTTGTTTCCACTGATTCGAACTTCCTGTGATATGCGAAAATTGGAACACCTGTTCCGTCACAGGATACGTCCTCAACGTTAGCATCGTTCATTAGAACGTCCATCTTTCCGTATCCGACCAAATCTCTTCTGAGATAGTAAAATAATTTGGATTTAGACTTCTTATTGATCTTCAATCCATATGCTTTGATGACTTTATCCATCGCAGTGCGAAGGTAAGCGGTTGGGTCTGCATCTATCTCTTCAACATTAACAGTCAAAGACCGAATGAAAATATCCAGAAGTTCATCTCGCCATTCCTGTTCTTTCTTGTTTAACGGAGGCTCGATAATCTGATAAATGACGTTTAGTGTCCTTTTGTCACGGACGATTCGAGCGAAAGCATGGGGTGGCATTACAGGATACTTGTCAAGTTCATCGTACATTGCACGTTGTTGACTACGCTGCCTCTTTTCGCCCCCTTCACGTTTTCTAGCCATATGTACAACCCCCCCTGACACCCAAGACACAGTTCGGCTCGGTTATGACCTTTCTCCAATGCGGAGGGCCCTACGGGCCCGCTCACAGACTCTTGAGCCAAGCGGTAACCGATTTTGTCAATTCATCAATATCTGATTCATTTGGAAATATTTTATCTGCTTCTTCGATGAGAATATCCAATCCCCATCCTGTTTCCCTAGCGTCTCTTTTCTCTAAATCAGAAAGACCTCCATCCTCTGAACGAGCGCGCGAAACTACTCTCTCATACCTCAGATCTTTTGATGCTGTAATTGCGACAACTATGAACTCGTTATTCCAATGGTTAGTGAACACTTCTCTCTCCGCAGTACCACGTAAACCTTCGATAAGTACTATTGAATTTTCAAGAAGTAAATCATCAACTGCCGCCGTTAGACGTTGCGCCAGAACATCATCGCCATGTTCCGCCCTCATCTGAGCCGCTACTTCGCCGAAAATATGCGGAGCCTCTGTAACTCCAAGGGCCTTCACTTGAGCTCTAACCATGTCGCCCATAGAGCGCACTGGTATGCCTTGTGACGCTAATATTGTAGCAAACTCACCCTTACCCGCTGCAGGCAGGCCACTGACTGCAATTACTAGGCCCATGTTAGACTCGGAATGGTTTCAATTGTTGAACTCTGCCCTTCCCCACTTGCGGTCAAGCAGTTTCATCAACACAATTGATGCTGCCACCAGGCCAACACTAACCCAGAGTATTCCTTTGAATCCAGCAGCAACTCGATCATCATCGAAAACAGCGGCTTCAGCATTCAATCCTTTATCTCCAACTTGGCCAGCCCAATTCTCATAAAATGAGACATCGCCTTGAGTGAATGAAAGAAGGAATAGAGACAATAATGGAATTACCGTTCCCAGCCAAAACCAAGCCATGATCTTAGCATCAAATATTGCTTTGTTAGGAGCCAATCCCATCAAAAATGCAGTCAGACAAACGATGTAGATGCTATTTGCCATCATTACGATTAAGCCTACCGGAAGTACTGCCCACTCGTCAAGTTTCCAAGCCATCAAGCAAAGGAAAATAACTGAAATCCAAGTTGTAGCTAAAAAGTAAACAGTAACTTTAGCACGTATTAATTGGGGTACGCTCAAGGGTAAACCGTTCATGTGCTCGGGAGAATCTAAAGCGGTAAGCCATGAATAGAAGTTGAATCCAAAGAAGCCGAGGAATGGAGCGTAAGATAACAAATTTATCGGGATTGGTGCTTCGGCAAAATCAACTAACCATGCCATTAGTAAAAGAACGATAAGAGGTACTGAATAAGATACTATCATCTTCTTTAGAGAGCCTGAACGAATCAAATCAACCGCTTCTTTCGCAACAAGAAGGCGGAGTGGGCCATTGCCTAGGAACTTGAGTCGATTCCATGCAGGAATCAGAATTTCTTTCTTTGAAACCGTCTTAACTTCAAAATCATCTCGGACTAATCTTGAAGCTATCCATGCCAAAAATATCGATGCAAAAAGCGCAGGTATTGCGATTAGGATTGCATTTGGTTGTTGGGTTGCAAGACCCCATAGTAAGTACTGCCTTGGAATAAGCCCTAAACCCAAGGCTGTACCCAATCCAATAACGAAGATTGGAGTGAGTCGGCTGAACCAGCCACCCATTAGCCATATTGAAGAAGCAATGAAAGAGAAAGCGAGACCTTGAGCTAGGGTAACCACCATCGCAATCCAAGTCCGAGGCAGACTACTAAGTTCCAGAGGTGTGCTAACCGAAGTGAAGTTTTCTAAGATAATTCCAATAGCCATTCCTGAAATTACTGGAGTTAATATCAGCATTACGTAATATGATAAATCCTTCATGTAATACGCGAAATGCGCAGTAGAATTGGTCAATGGCTGAAGGGCCGGTGATGCTAAAATGTAATTCTTAGTTCCAGTTCTAGCCAGCACTTTCTCTCGCCCTAGGAATGCAAATGAACCCATTCCTAAACTGAACAATAACAACGGAAGGTGCAAACCAATTCGCATTTCTTCCCAAGAGAAAGTCTTGTTTTCGGAAATTGCATCTGCCCCTTGAGCAGCCCCCTCTCCAACTAAGAATTGCAAACCAATGGTTGCAACCATAGTGACTAAGGCCACCAATAGTGGGAATAATAGAATTCTTCGTTTCTTTGCAAAGTCTAAATTTTCACGAAACTCTTCGATGAACATTACTTTGAAAGTTGCCTTGAATGCATCGAAGCCAACCAGTGGAGTATTGAGATGTGCACCACCACCTGCTGAACCTAGATTATCCGGTACCGATGCGCCCGAAGCATCGGACCAATCTCGACTCGTAATCGTTGCAGGCAGAACTATTCCTCCTCTGTCCCACCTATGTCGCTCAATCTTTCTGCTTCTTCAATCGAATGGCCTACAAGACGGATGAATACATCTTCAAGAGTCTCACTTTCTGAATTTTTTAGTCCCTTAACTGTACCTGCAGCCAAGACCTTACCATTATTGATAATGGCCATTCTGTTACACATTCTCTCAGCCATTTCTAGAACGTGAGAGCAGAGGAATATCGTACCCCCATTAGCAACCATATCTAGCAACCATTGACGGCATTTCCTTTGATAGATAGGGTCAAGATTTGCAAATGGTTCGTCTAAAAATAGTAGTCGGGGCTCATGAATAAATGCTGAAGCCAACATCACTTTCTGGCGTTGACCCTTAGAGAGGTCTTTGCACATTGTATCACGCTTCTCTTCAAGACCAAACCAATCCATCCAATACTCAACTTTGTTATCTAAATCCTCGACCCCACGAAGTTTACCAACGAATTGCAAAAATTCACCCGGTGTAAGATATGAAGGTGGGGATTCCGATTCTGGAACGATACCAATGTTCGCTTTGAGTTTTTGTGGATCTTTAGCAGCATTGATTCCCAATACTTCAACACCACCGATACTAGGACGCAGTTGCCCGGTTAGTAATTTAATGAACGTTGACTTGCCTGCACCGTTAGGTCCGAATACTCCAAAAAATTCACCTGAACTTACCTTAACGTCTAGGGGATGTAGGGCAATAAAATCACCATATCGCTTGCCTAAATCTTTAGCAACTACCAACGACTCATCGGGGTCAGGCATACCACAACGATAGGTATCTTCGTCTTCAATGTGTGCTTGAAGGTTGATTTGTCATGACTTCCTCGGGTGGTGCATGAGCGACGTTCTAATCATCGATGAAATCCCTTGCGAAAGCGGAGATGGCGTAATTGCGAAAGTGACAATTAACCGCCCAGACAAACTAAATTCTCTAAACCAAGAAGTCATTGCTGAAATAAAAGAAATGTGTTCGTGGGCCGAGAATAATGATTCTGTTCGCTGTGTAATAATCACCGGAGCAGCACCTAATACTCCACCTGAAGGAAAGAGAATGAAACCGAAATCCTTTGTTGCAGGAGCCGACATTACTGAGTTTGTGGGTAAAAAGTCTGAAGAAATCAAAGAGATATTTTCCGACAATGCGATAGAAGCAATTTGGAATTTGACCAAACCAACTATCGCTATGGTCGATGGCTTTGCCCTTGGAGGCGGATGCGAAGTTGCATGCTCATGTGACATCAGAATAGCAAGTAATGATGCTATTTTTGGAACTCCTGAAATAAAACTCGGGTTGATCCCCGGATATGGTGGAACTCAGAGATTAGTTCATTTGGTTGGCTATGGAAAAGCCATGGAGATGATGATGACCGGCAACAATGTGGATGCGGAAGAAGCATACAGAATTGGAATTGCAAATCAGTTGTGTTCTCCTGATGAATTAGAAGATGCAACTATGAAAATTGCACAAACAATAGCATCGAAATCAATGCACACTCTTCGTGTTGCAAAAAACACTATCCGCGCAGCATTGGACAATGGAATCACCAAAGGTGTTGAGATAGAAGCGAAACATTTTGCAGAACTATTCGATACTGAAGACAAAGAAATTGGAGTTCAAGCATTCCTGAATCGCGAAACTCCAGAATGGAAGCACCGCTGATTAATCTTCAGACATTTCATCACGAAGTGCCGCTAAAGCCCCCGATGCACCCGGAGGCGCTGGCAGAGGAGGTAGACCTAATTGTTCAGGAGTTGGTAATCCCTCGGGTAATGGCATAATTGGCTCATTCGAACGGTCGGTATCAACCGCCACATATCCGGAATCTAGTGGAATTCTTAGTTTTAGAAGGTTTGAATCATCGATTCGCACAAGGGTTGCACCATATACGTGTCCTGCTTCTGCAGTTGTCGGTTCAATCAAAATATTATGTCCGTGGTTTTCACTCTGAATTAAACCGACTAAGTCTTCACCTGAGGAATGTTCTTCCCACATTTTAGCAGTTGAAGCTCTGATATCGGCCATTTGGTCACGACGGCGTTCTTCTATTCTTACTCGAATGCGGTCATGTCGGTCTCTTTTATCATTGATATGTGCCGCTATATTGGCATCCTCTATCGATTGAGGGGACACTTCTACTACGAATTCATCAGCAACATGAACCTCTTCAATTGAGACTTCGACCTCTTCAAGCCCATCATCTGGTTCAATTGAGATCATGCTGTCTTCATCTTCGGATTGAGATGCCATGACTTTGGCCATCTTTCTTTCACGTAACGATGCTCCATCCATTTCATCTTTAGTAATCACTTCAGGAATATCAACTTCAGAATCTACTTTTGATTCAGTCGTTACAGGTCGTGCTTTTCGCACCACCTTCGCAGGTTTTGCAACATCTCCTAAGTATACCCAAGCAATCGCTAAAATCAACGCAGCGCCCACTAGTGCCCATCGACTATTTTCATCAAATTTACTCTGCATAGTGAAGAAGACACCAAGGTCTGCTATTAGCAGAATAAATACAACAAGTCTGGACATATTCATGCTGCTCACCTTTATCCCAATACGACCGTACACAAGAATATCACCCCAATCTGTCGAGGCTTGAAAGCAAACTTGAAAGTGCTCTCCGGCGATGAGAATAAAGTTGTTTTTCTTCTAAAGTGACACCTCCGAATGGCGTACCATGAGTACTAGTGACTCCAATTTCTCCAACCTCCAATGCGTTTCCATCATCGTCTAAATCTGCAGGGATGAAGATAGGGTCGAAACCGAAAACCATCGCCCTCCACAGGTTGATGAGAAATCCGCCCAGGACAGACACCCTCTGCAACAGTAGTTTTACCATTATGATAAAGAACGGAAACGGCTCTAAATTCGGCACTTCTTAGATTACCATCCTGAATTGGATTTTCACTGATTAGGTGGTCCATCAATTTCAAGATACCTGGAACTCCAATAGTATCCAGAACATAAGAAGAGTACACTCCGGGAAAACCATTCAACGCATCAACGAATAATCCAGCATCCTCTACCAATATCATATCACCAGGATTAGGAAGGTGAGGGATAGCTTGTTCTATTTTTGAAAGTGCGACTATCTCTAAATCATCTGCTTGAGGCTCTTCTGCTTCAAATTCGAACTGTCTAACTGGGAATTCCAAATCGTGCGAAATGCTCTCTGGCTTCGTCGACCTTTCCTTGATTACTGGTCATAAACCATAGGGTCATAATTGGGTCTCGTAATGGGAGGCACTTGAGGATGATTGATAGAGCCCCCACTCAAGGAGGGTTTTGTGAATTCATATCTGTTGGTGGCTTTAGGCGGAGCAATAGGGGCTACGCTTCGTTTCGCAGTTTCAGAAATTATTGAAACCCCTCAAGGAACTTTACTGGTAAATGCTCTAGGCTCATTACTACTAGGAGTATGCATGGCTGCTCTTGCAAATGAAGTCATTTCTAAAGAGATGTCACTTCTATTAGGCACTGGAATTTTAGGTGCATTTACTACTATGTCGACATTCTCCATCGAAACGATGGAGTTATGGAATGAGCAACAAAGTAAAGCGATCGGATATGTATTACTAACTATGGTTGTTTGTCCATTTCTGGCTTATGCCGGATGGGAAGCATTCGAAACTACTGTTTGATTGTAAGCATTCTTTCTAATGCCACTTTAGCGCCACTCTGAATTGATGGTTCAACTATTACTTGGTTTGGAACCTCTCCATCTGCGAGTCTTTCAAGAACATCCATCAAATACACGGGGTGAATCATGTACATTGTTGAACAGGGGCAAACTGTTGGCTCCAAACATTGAATGTTTAGATTAGCATGTGCCGAATCTAGTCTTGCTACCATATTGATTTCAGTTCCGACTGCAATATTTGTGCCTGGCTTTTGTTTTGCTACATATCTGCGAATAAATTCTGTGCTACCATTTGCATCTGCTGCTTGAACAACTTCCATTGGGCATTCGGGGTGAACCACAACTAAGCCATCTGGATTTTCAGCCCTGAAGGCATCTATCTGTTCGACTGTAAATCTCTTGTGAACTGAACAAAAGCCATGCCACAACACAATCTTTACAGAATCCGGTAAGGTGTTTTCTTCACCAGGAGTCCATACCGCCATCTTATCCAATGGAATTCCCATTGAAATACCGGTATTACGTCCAAGGTGTTGGTCTGGGAAAAATAATACTGCCCCATCAGGACCTGCTCTATCGTATGCCCATTGTAAAACACCTGTTGCATTGGAAGATGTGCAAACAATACCGCCATGCCGTCCGCAGAAGTCTTTCAATTCAGCAGCACTGTTCATGTAAGTAACTGGAATTAGACAAGATTCACCCTCTTTCGCCGTTGCAGGATCGCTAAGTCCCGACTTAGCAAGGATATCACCCCATGCGATTTCAACATCATCAAGTGCAGCCATATCAGCCATCGAACACCCAGCGCGCATATTTGGAAGTATGACTCTCTGTTCAATCTGAGGTCAGAATATCGGCAGATTCTGCCATAAAGTGTACACCACAGAAAATGATGTTTTTCGCATTGGATTTTGCTGCCAATTCAGCTAATAAGAATGAATCTCCCAGCAAATCTGCATGCAGAACAATCTGGTCTCTTTGGTAGTGGTGGCCAAGGATGATCAGGTCTTCGCCCATCTGTTCCTTTAACTCCGTAATGCGTTGCGCTATCGCTGCTTCCTCTGGACCCATTGCGTCATTGGTGAAGTCAATGGCGCACATCGGCAATGACATTGTCATAGGTGTGCCTCGGTTGTCCGTGCAGGCACTCCTTTTTCAACCATACACCACCACCGCTCTCTCAATGCAGGCATGGAATGGTGGGCAAAGACTCCATCTTGGCGCTGAAGCCGAGGTGATTTCAGGCACTTGGTTCGGAAGACCTGCGATTTTGAAAAAGCGGAGACCAAGAGGGTGGAGACATCCTGATTTGGACCGCAGTTTAACTAAAAAGAGAATGACAAACGAAGTTAAACTAACTACTTGGCTAGCAAATATTGGCGCCCCGGTCCCAGCAATCTGGGATGTAGATATGGAAGAGAGTACAATAATAATGGAAAGAATTGATGGTAAACCATTAATTGAAGTTTTACACGCCGGCGAACATGATGATGAATTATTAAGAATGGTTGGAAAATCAATTCGAGTATTTCACAGAAATGCTGTAAATCATGGAGACCTTTCAACCAATAATATACTCATTACTGAAGACCGAAATGCCGTATTAATCGATTTAGGACTGTCATCAAGGGAATATGAACTAGAAGGTTTTGGAATTGATTTACATGTGTTACATGAGATTCTCAGGGCAAGTCATCCTGAAATTGAATCTGCGATGGACCGAGTTCTAGAAGGATACCTTAGCCTAGATGATGAACTTGGAGAACCAAATACAGCGCCTGGTGGAACACCACCAAGTGGCGCTGATGTGGTCAAGAGATTAGAACAAATAATGAAGCGAGTTCGCTATCATAGTGGTTGAACGTTTGTTCATAATGCGACTTTGTCGCTGTATTCACTAGTGGCTTTATTTGCTTCATTTTGCCTCTGTACTAAATTAATCAAAATCAATGCTAATGCTAAAATTACTCCAAACTTTAGTACATTCGAAGCATAAGGTTGTAGTTTAGGTTCTTTAGCTTGTACTTCAACACTAATATCGCCATTTTCATCCAATTGCTGGTACACATAATGGTCTTTCAATACCATAGGGTCCCACTGGTCTAATTCATCAGCAGTCAATTGTTTTGTGATATCGGTTCCCAAGTCGTGAATCATTATTTCTCGGTCTGATTCTTTACTTGTCGCATTACCGGGGTCGATATTTCGATAAGAAGAAAACATCAGAATACCATGGCCCATATGAGGATCGAATACTGCGTATTTCGGGTCAGATATGATTTCGCTCTCTCCAGAAATTGTATCAAATAGCAATAATCTAGTAGTAGCATTAACATCAATTGTTACTGCTAATTTGTTTTCATATAGTGCTATATCAGTAATTGTTGCATTCTCAAGGTCAACATTAAACCCTGAATTCTCTAGAATTTCATCTTCTACTTCATCTGCTGTTGCATTAGCATGAATTGCTATCAACCCTACTTCGTCAACCAACCCAATATGAACCATATCTGTATCACTAGCAAATACTAGTGCCACTTGGTCTTCTACCGATTCGAATAACAGTACTGAATCACCATCAGGTGCAGCATGCCCTAGCATCTCATCTCCATTAAATGACCAATATTTTATCTGTCCATTTTCGATTACCGCAAATCGGTCATTTGATACAAAACTAACTTTGCTTGGAGATTCGACAGTAAAGTTGGTTTGAACAATTTCAGGATTGTTCAAATTTACCAAAACTAATTCACTTGCATTAGCCATCAAAAGCATATCACCTCTGATATCATATGTTGAATTTTCATCAAGTGTAGGTTGAACAACATCAATTTCTGATTCTAAATCAGATAAGTCGTGAACTACTACTAAAGCAGCATCTCCTCTATCATCTAAAGTGACAAGCCAACCATCAGCAGCTGCAACGCCTACCGGAGCATCAACCCCTCCAGCCGGAATGGATTGATGGGTCAAATCCCAAGTTATTACTCCCGCAACTACAATCATTACAACCGTCAGTAAAACTCCAGTTTCTTTACTGGAAGGCCTTGAATAACGAGTGAAAAGTCGGGAAAAACCTCCTTTGACTACGCCTAATGCCCGACGTGGGTTTGTAAGAAGAGTGGCCATTCTAGCATTTATTGTCCTCTCATCAAACAATCGCCATAATGGATCTGCCAATTTATTGGCTATACTAACTGCAATAGCAGCGACTATCATACCGCCAATAATATCCATGAACCAATGTATTCCAAGATAAAGAATACAGAATGCAGTAAGTAGCACGTAAGCGAAAACGATTCTGCGATAAATTTTCCATCGCCCATCTGTATCAAAGCGAAGTAGACAAAGCCATACTGCAAATGGGAATCCAATATGTAAACTAGGCATCCCATTGGTCAGTGGGTCTATTCGATGAAACCAATCATTGATTTCGGGAGTATGGTTGTATGCAAGTGTCTCCATTCCAGGAATGTAATTTCCTGTGACGTGTACATTGAAGAAAAGGTAGAACGGTATTGCTAAAATGTAAACCCAAAAAATAGTCAAACTAATTCTGTCCGCCATATATCTGTCATCGAAATATGCGAAGTAGAAAATTGACACGTAACATATTACCATAAATCCAACAACGTAGAAGTGAGTCATGAAAGAAGTTAACCAATCTGACAGGAATGTCTCTTGAACCCATAACGCCATATCTCCTTCAATTGCATATATCCACGGAGTCATGTTTAGCATTCCATCGGTATTGGCCATCAAAATACGGTCGATTTCATCTAAGAAGTCTTTAGCGTTGTAGATTAGTAAAACCATTGCAAAATGTAACCAATAACGGCGCAGGAAGTCGATGAAACCATGAGATGTAACTTTCGCCCAAGGTGGTTTTACCAAAGGCATTAGGAGAACTCCGATAGCCAATGCGGAAATCAACCAAGTCAGATATATTCCATCCATGGCTAGACCTCTAATTGATATCGTGAATGAATGACATACAAGTGCGTTACTACGGTAAACACATCCCTACTGGATGTTTTACCATGCTCCGTGAACATAGGCCTTCCCATTATCAGGGTCTTGTTTTTGTCCAATACTCCAAATTCGTTCGAACCTGTGAATGCCAGATGAACAGCCACTAGTCCATTCAAAGGAGAGGGCATAATGACCGACTGGGCGGACAGTAGGTTTTTCACGCGGTAACTTTTCGATATTACGGCGAAGTATCATTGATGATTCATCGCTATTACGTTGTGGTGAACATTTAGCACAAGGGCAGGCATGGCGTAAATTATCGTAAGTTATCTCATGCTCTGTTCCATCTGACCACGTAAGATGCATATCGAAATCTCTACGTTCTAAGCGGTTCAATTCTGGAATTTCCATAACCTGAGCCTCAAATAATTTCTAATCCGCTACTAACAGTTGCTGATTCTACTCTACTCTGTATTTGTGCAACTACTTCTGCAAATGCTATTGCTGAAGCACCATCAGGATCCGATACAATGCGATGAACTCCATCGTCTCCACCTCGTACAAATCCAGGGTCAAATGGTAACTTACC
>CASICT010000015.1 GCA_949373265.1 Candidatus Poseidoniaceae archaeon
CAGGCTAGAGTTTAGAGGATACAAACCAGCAAAGACCCTTGAATGCCCAACTTGCAATGTAGTAGTCTCCCAACATCAACTGCTCAAACATTTAGTCGTAGACCATGATATGGAGTTGGTCGAAGCGGGAGAAGTTACTGGTAAAGCAATGCGGAAGACTTGGTCTGAGGAAGAATAAGTTCTCGAATAATCAAAAGTAATAGGACCATTTCAACGAAGCATGGGATTGTGCAGGTCCCAAGAAGGTGGAAAAGTAAGACTGCTACTAAGAGAAAAACTACCAAATCAACCTCTAAACCTGCTTTCTCTAGTTCTTTACTTCGACGAGGGCTAGGCAAATCAAAAAACTCTAGAAGAAGAAGATAACTCAAGTTTCATGACTAATCATAGGGGGATTGTTGATACATCAATGTCTCAAGGGAACCATATGTCAGAGCCCATCTTATCCGATGACGGGTTCTGGGAATTTAATGAAGGAGAATGGGTTCCTACCGAAAAGCAACTGTCTGCTTTAGAAAACGGAGCAATACCCTTTGATGCTATTGATAATGATACAATCATCGTTACTGAAAGTAAGCCTATCACGTCTCGCATCTCCACCTTTTACTCCAATATTAGTTCCGAACATCGACTTTATTCATTCATTGGGATTTGTATTTCAGTTCTTTTTGTATCAGTGATAATCGTCTTAGCATCACTTCCAATCAATTCAATCACTTCTATCGCAGTAACAGATTGCTCAATGGATAATTCATTGCAAGTATTAGCAGCTGCAACCATCGACAATAGTCCTTTGGCAGAGGAAGAGAACTGCCCTCATGAACTGGAGATAGCATCTTGGAATTTACAGAAATTCGGGCCTTTAGGTGCTGAGAATGAGACGAGAGTCGCTGAGATGGCAGGTAAAATTAGCAACTATGACATCGTTGCTGTTCAGGAAATAAAGGATATTCAAGAAAGAGCGCCTTACATCCTTCAAGATAGAATTGACGAAATTACCGAGTATGGCATGGTTCTATCTAATCGAACTGGTGCGTTTTGTGAGGATAATTCTAGTCCAGGGATTTCTGAGCAATACGCTTTTTATTATCATTTAGATACGATTCAAGCAATTGATTCAGGTGAACACTATCCTGATAATGACTGTGACTTTGCGAGAGAGCCATTTGCCGCTAGATTCCAATCCTCGGAATATGACCACTCATTCGTCTTGATAACCTTGCATGTGAAACCCGACGATGCTTTGAATGAAATATCTGCAATAAGCAAAGTTTTCGAATGGGCTAGGTTCCAATACCCTAGTGAAGACGATTTTATTTTGTTGGGAGATTTGAACGCTGGTTGTGATTATGCTAGTTCCTCAGAATTAGAGGAATTGGATATTCGAAATGGAGACTACCAATGGATAATTCCCGATGATGAGAAAACCAACACTGCTGAATCATCGTCTTGCGCTTATGATCGAATGATTATAGGAGAAGGAGGTTCTGAGGAGTATCTTGATTCATATTCAACAGATTGTGAAGTAGAAGCCTCTGACCACTGTATCATTTCGGCTAAATTTTCAGCGCATGAGTCATAGAGATGATTCAAGAAAGATTCATTGAAGTTTATGCTTGATTGTGGGGTTAATCCATCTGAAGCAGCAGTCTATACAATTGATTCAATTAGTGATTCAAAAGTAGTCTCTCTCGGATTTGAACCGAGGTCTGCGGGACCAGAACCCACAATGATGGACCGCTACACTAAGAGACTAGCAGACGGGCCAATAGCCTCTCATTCTTCAAGTAAGCGGTGATTTAACTTCAACCTCTTAGAGCAGCAATGACATCATCTAATTGAGCCGGACTTGGCCTTAGTATATCTTCGCCCATTTCTACAATAGGGGTTCCATGAAGGTCTAAGTCATCGTCTAAAGCGGGTTTTTCACCGTCGAAGTATAGTAATCCCATAACGTGTTTCTTTTCCGCATCCGCCGTGTGAAGAGCCGACAATGCAGCAACTGCATCGGAGATGTCATGTTCACTGGAAATAGTTTCCAGGCGCATAGTTGAGCCATCATGTAGTGTGATATCTCTAAAGGAGCCAGCAGGAACTTCAACTTGTTCTAATGGAGAGAAGTGGGGAATGTATCCGACGGAGTGTAATTCAGCCTGATTGTCTTTGACATAACCGTATGAACGCAGAGATTCATCATTGTTGTTGAATGTTACACAAGGACTAATCACGTCGATAAGTGCAAATCCTTTGTGGGAAATCGCAGCCCTGATAATCGCTGTAAGTTGCTTCTTTGAACCACTGAATGAACGTGCGACAAATGAGCATCCTAAGTTTACGGCCATAGCACACAAATCGATTGGAGCGGTCTCATTAGTAGCTCCCTTCTTTTTCTTGGAACCAATATCTGCTGTAGCGGAATACTGACCTTTTGTCAATCCGTAAACTCCATTGTTTTCAATGATATAGACCATGTTGACATTTCGCCTAATTGCGTGAATAAGTTGACCAATTCCAATAGATGCAGAGTCTCCGTCTCCAGAAACACCTAGGTATGTTAGATCCTTATTGACAACATTTGCACCTGTGGTAACCGAGGGCATTCTTCCGTGGACGGTATTGAATCCATGTGATTGTCCTAGATAGTAAGCAGGTGTCTTGGATGAACATCCAATACCGCTCATCTTAGCAATACGATGTGGTTCTAGGCCATTTTCCCAAGCCGCATTAACGATGACGCTAGAAACTTGGTCATGACCACAGCCGGGACACAATGACGACTTACCGCCAGTGTAGGAATCCTTAGGCTCGTTGATGACGTTAAGTTTGATTGCTCTAACTGGTTTATCGCTCATACGCCCACCTCATTAAGAACATCCATGATGCGTTCAGCATACAATCTTGCACGCGGTGGCATTCCATCGCTGTAAGCAACACTGTGCATCTTGTTTATGAGGTGGTTTGGGAACTCCTTTCGTATGATTCCATAGAGTTGTGCATCACGATTAATTTCAAGAATAATCACCGTGTTATGGCGTTCGACGAATGCCTGAACATCGCTGTGTAGTGGCAGTGCTCGTACTCGGCATGTGCTGACTTTCTTACCGGTTATGCCTTCTAGAATGTCGTCGATTTCCACGATAGTATTTTCCAATGAACCATAGAATACTATGCCTATGTCCTCTTCTACTTCATCTCGCATAATTGGTGCTGGCAAATAGTCACGTGCACCTTCGATCTTGCGCTTCAAACGTTGCATGAGTTTGTAGTATACGTCAGGTTTCTCGGAATAGGTTCCGTCCTCATCATGACCAGTTCCACGGTATAGGATAGGGTCTATGCCTGAACCAGGTAGTGTACGGTATGGGATTCCATCGCCATCTACGTCACGGTAACGTCCGTAGTTTTCGATAGCGTCCATTTGTTCTTTGGTTAGCAGAACTTTGCCTCTATCCATCGGCTGATCAGGATATTTGAATCCATGGCAAGACCATCGGTTCATTCCTAAATCGAGGTCTGACAATCCAAAGACAGGAGTCTGGAATCGCTCTGAAGCATCGAATATTTTCCACCCGAACTCGAAGCATTCCTCTACAGTTCCTGGAATGAATACGATGTGTTGCGTATCACCATGACTTCCTTCGTACAGCATAGTCAAATCGCCCTGTTGAGTTCTTGTAGGCAATCCAGTGGACGGGCCTACGCGATTGACATCCCAGAATACAGCTGGTATTTCAGCAAAGTAAGCAAGTCCAATAAATTCCTGCATTAGAGAAATACCTGGCCCGGATGTGGCCGTCATTCCACGTGCTCCGGCCCATCCTGCTCCGATTATCATTCCAGCAGCAGCTAACTCATCTTCTGCTTGAATTATAGCATATGTTGCCTTTCCTTCATGAGTGCGTAATTCAGGAAGCCATGCAATTACTCCTTCTGCCAGACTAGATGATGGGGTGATTGGATACCAAGCTAGCAACTGAATTCCTCCGAAGACGGAGCCTAGTGCGACTGCTTCGTTTCCTTCTATGAAGAAACCTCCTTCCTTTTTCTCTCTAGCCTCAACTACATATGGATCAGATACTGTTAATTCTTCAGCACAGTAACTGCGGCCTAATCGTGCCGCTTCAGAATTGAGTTCAATCGCTTTAGCCTTACCACCGAACTGCTTAGAGATAGATTCCTCCAGTACAGTTTGGTCCATTCCCAGGATTTCTGCAATTACTCCAACATATACAACGTTAGCAATCATCCTTGCGAGTTTTGGATTTAAGCCACGGGCTATTTTTGTCATAGGCACCGGGTACGAAACAACATCCGAACGATTCATTTCCATCTTGGAATCTGTATTCCAAATCACTACCGAACCTGGCTCTAATGCGGCCAAGTCTTCATCCCATGTGGCGGGGTTTACAAGTACCTGGATGTGAGTTCTATCGCCTGGTGCTTGGTAGCCCAAGTCAGACACTCGAACGATGTACCACGTAGGTAATCCTGAAATATTAGAGGGGAATAAATTCTTCCCACTTACGGGAATTCCCATGTCATATAATGTCTGCAACAAGATAAGATTCGCAGATTGCGAACCGGTACCGTTTGCGGTGGCTATGTTGATGGTGAAATCATTTACGACTCTGTCCATGTCGGTTTGTCCCCTTGGGCCACGCCCCCAACGGGTGCTTGACCATTGCGCCCCTGCGTTCGCCCACGCTCTTTGAATGTGTTGATGGTATAATCACTATTTTGACAAGGGGTAGGCCTCAAAAACAGAGGCTTGTTGGGCAGCATATGGCCGATGATTCAATCGCTAATGCTTGGGTGGAAGCAGAGAAACTGTTGACCAAGGGTAAAACCAACGGTGCTCTAGATGTTTTACGTGAAGCAGATCCTGATGGTAAAGAGGCTACTACTCTGCGCTTAGCAGGTCAGGCCTTGTATATGCAAGCAACCAAAAGTAACTCGCATTCAGATTATAGGAAAGCGGCTAAAGTACTTCGTGATGCAGTGAGAATTAATCCACGTGATAAAAAATCTAACTCCCAATACAACCAACTCCGTAATGAAATGCAAGATAAGAGTATTTCAGAAACAATAATCCCTCGAATGATGAATGACGGAACTCCGACTCCAGCAGGTGTATTCGCAGTTATAGCAGCCCTCTTGCTACTTCTTGCTGGATTACAATTCGTTACAGGAAATGACGAATTTGAGGATGCAGAAGCAGTAATGACGCTTTCGTGGAAAGATGATTCAGGTGAATATACAGAGCAAATTACAATTGCTTTACATCGAGCAGAAGCGCCAATACATGTTGAAAATTTCATACTATTGGCAGATTCAGGTAAGTACGATGATGTCCTAGTTCACAGAGTCATTGATCAATTTATGATCCAAACTGGTGATTTTGAGAAAAATAGTGGTAGCGGCGGATATACTGCGAAGTGGTACGGATATTGCAACGGCCAAACCGTTGACGGGAGTGGAGTAGAATACACGGCAGAATCCTGTGACCTTTCGAGTTGGTCCCTCCCTAGTGAACATGAAAATGGATTACGACATGGACCCGGATCCTTAGCAGCCGCACATTCAGGACTCAACACAGATGGCAGCCAATTCTACTTAGTTCCATCAGATTCAAATCCATGTTGGTTGAATGGTGACCAAAATAGAAACGCCGCCAATGAATGTGTAGACGTTTCAAACAAAGACTGCTCCACTTCCTCATGTCACACAGTATATGGGACTGTAACCAATGGTCTAGAATTCGTTGATGCTATCTCGAAAGTTAATACCCAAGATGATAAGCCCGTTAATGATGTAAAAATCGTTTCTGTAGTCATAACCGATTATGGAATCATCGATGACACTCCTTGGTACCAATTTTGGTGAATATGTATCTGTAAGACAGATTGATATGATTTGGCCACCCGCAGTCGCTCTATGAGCGACTCGGACCCCTTCTCTTCCAAAAGAGAATTTTCACTAGGTGGACATTACCATTCACTGGATTCTCTTGATGATGCAGGCCTTGATACATCCACTCTTCCTTATTCGATAAGAGTCTTATTGGAAGGGGCACTGAGGAACTGCGACGGATTCTTAATCACTGAAAAAGATGTTAGAAACCTTGCTGGATGGAAAGCCAATGGTGAGCGTGGAGAGATACCATTCAGACCTTCGAGAGTTATCCTTCAGGACTTTACGGGCGTTCCGGCAGTAGTAGATTTAGCTGCTTTGAGAGATGCTATGGTGGAAATGGGTGGAGACCCAGAAAAGGTGAACCCCCAAGTACCGGTAGACTTGGTTATAGACCATTCAGTTCAGGTAGATGTTTCAGGTTCAAGCGCCCAGGCTCTAGAACTAAATCTAGACATCGAGTATCACCGAAATATGGAACGATATACTTTCCTCAAATGGGGTCAGCAATCATTGGAGAACTTCCGTGCTGTACCTCCATCCAGAGGAATCGTTCACCAAGTAAACCTTGAATGGATAGCGACCGTTGCTCGCCAAGAGAACGGAGTATGGTTACCCGATTCTTTAGTCGGTACAGATTCCCACACTACAATGATCAATGGATTAGGAGTCCTTGGTTGGGGTGTAGGTGGAATTGAAGCGGAAGCCGTAATGCTTGGTCAGCCGATTTACATGTTATCTCCCGACGTTGTTGGTTTCCGCCTAAATGGGACCTTGAATCCAGGAGTTACTGCTACCGACATGACACTAAGGATTGTGGAGTTATTGCGTGAACACGGTGTGGTTGGCAAATTCGTAGAATTCTTTGGGCAAGGAATGGCCGCACTTTCACTACCTGACCGTGCTACAATTGCAAATATGGCGCCGGAATATGGTGCGACATGTGGTTTCTTCCCCGTTGATGATAACACACTTGCTTACATGCGCTTGACCGGGCGCGAAGACGAAGATATAGCGGGGGTTGAAGCCTACTGTAAGGCGCAAGGGCTCTGGTATTATTCAGATGCTCCAGAAAAGAGTTACACTACTATTTTGGAACTAGAACTCTCTACCGTTGAACCAGCATTGGCCGGACCTAAAAGGCCACAAGACCGAGTCGACCTATCTCGTATGTCAGTGCATTTCCAAGAATCTCTAACTCATGAATTAGGACATCAAGGCCATGGTTTGTCAGAATCAGACCTATCCAAATCGGCTTTAGTTGGTACAGAATATGATTTGAATCATGGTGATGTAGTAATTGCTGCAATTACTTCTTGTACCAACACCTCAAACCCTGGTGTAATGTTAGCAGCTGGCCTACTTGCTCGCAATGCTCGTGCACGAGGGTTAACTGTGAAACCGTGGGTCAAGACATCGCTCGCTCCAGGTTCAAGAGTTGTAACCGAGTATTACAAGGCCAATGGTTTGGATGTAGATCTATCTGCACTTGGTTTCAACAATGTAGGATACGGTTGCACAACTTGTATTGGGAATTCAGGGCCTTTGCCTGAAGAAGTAGAGGCTGCAATAGATGAATCCGGATTGATTGTTGGTTCAGTTATCTCTGGAAACCGTAACTTCGAGGGTCGTGTTCATCAAAAAGTCAAGGCATCTTACCTGTCGAGTCCTCCGCTTGTAGTCGCATATGCTATTGCGGGTAGTTTGAATGTAGACCTTACAACAGAACCACTTGGAATCGGAAGTGACGGTAAACCGGTAATGCTCAGTGATGTTTGGCCAGATGATGAACAATTGTCTGCAGCGCTAGAAAACATCACTCCTGAAATGTTCCGAGAACGTTACTCTACCGTAATGCAAGAACCGAGGTGGGATTCAATTCCTAGTGAAAACTCTCCACTTTATCCTTGGCAGGATGATTCCACATACATCCGTCTTCCAAGTTTCTTCCAAGGATTATCTAAGGAAGCAAAACCGATTGAATCAGTAAATGGAGCCAAGGTATTATTGAAATTAGGGGACTCTATTACCACCGATCACATATCACCTGCCGGTGCATTCCCTGCGGATGGACCTGCCGGGAAGTGGCTAGTCGAAAGAGGAGTGCAAAAAGTAGATTTCAATTCGTTTGGAAGCCGTCGCGGAAATCATGAAATCATGATGAGAGGGACATTTGCAAATGTTAGAGTTAGGAATCAAATGGCTCCAGGTACAGAAGGAGGATATGCGCTTAATCATGAAACAGGTGAAGTGACATCTGTGTATGAGGCAGCAATGGCCAGCGATACTCCAATGGTTGTATTAGCTGGTTCACAGTATGGGACTGGAAGTAGTCGGGATTGGGCTGCAAAAGGAACTTACCTGTTGGGTGTAAAGGCTGTAATTGCAACCTCTTTCGAGCGAATACATCGCTCGAACCTAGTTGGAATGGGAGTCTTGCCATTAACTTTCAAAGATGGCGATGACTCAGATTCGCTAGGACTTGATGGTACAGAATCATTCGACATACCAGTTAATGATGACGTTCAAGCATTACAAGAACTAACGCTCACTGCTCATAAATCAGATGGCAGTAGTGTGGATTTCTTAGTCGATGTTAGACTAGATACTCCGGTGGAAGTGGAGTATTATCGTAACGGTGGAATCCTACATACAGTGCTTAGAAAACTGGCTCAATGAGACCGGTGGGTTGATTTCCCCCCTCTTGTAGGGAGGTTACATGCAGGAGTTGAGAGGATATGTTCGTTATCGCTTCCGCAGTGATGACGACGATGTCGATGTCTTACTCGAAGGAGAGGCCGATTGGGTTAGAGGCATAGTTGCTGAACTCGGTTTACGTAAGGTAGGCTGGATGATGCCTATGGCTGTTGATAGTACCAAACTTTCACCATCTGGTCTTGCTATTGATGACACTACCACTCCGTCTGGTAAGCCAAAGGATATGGGTCCAGAACCAGACCCTTCTAGAATACCAATAGTCAGGCGGCCCATCGGGCAACTCGATCTTGTGGCAAAGCTTGTTGAAGTTGGCTTAGTAAAGCCGAAACGCCCAACTGCTGATGAATTGAGATTAGAACTTGAAGAGGTTGAAGCACCACATCCTGCACAAGGACCAATGGTGGTCGACCCTATGGCGGAATCATGGCTCAAAGAATTACTAAGAATTGTTGTTAGAAGCCATGGTGTGACTGCTATTTCTACGGAAACGATTGCCTTGTCTGCTAGTGATTATCTAGGGGATAGGGAAGGTCTTGAACTTGAACTATTTTTAGAAGCAATGTTTAGGTCTGGGAAAATAGTCAAAGTTCACGGTGGAGATGCAACCGGATGGGGCCCCTCTCCTGCTTGGTTAGCATCAGGATTGTAAGTTTTAACCAATATTGACAAATATCACTAAAAGTGATGCTGCTAGCCATATTTTCTTGTTTACTGAACACACCTTCCCAAAGGAATTAAAGTGGTTAGTGAACTCGCAAAGACGAGTGATGATGATGTTTTGGGAGACAATGAATAAGGACGGACGCGCAAGAGCGATTTTGCTAGTCTTGGTAATGTTACTTTCAACGACCGCTGCAAACCTAGTTTCGGCTTCGACTTCTAGAACATATACTACAGACACAGACCCTGTAGATATTGCATTGGGAGATTTCGATTGCGATGGAGATATGGACATCGTTACTGCGAATGACCGCAGTACTAAGATTTCAGTTCTGTGGAATGAAAATGGACACTTCCAGAAGCGCACAGATATTTGGACTGCTGCTAATCCTAACCAGGATGCTAACTTCGAAGATCACTCTAACACTCAGCAAGTAGAAGTCGGCGAATTTACTGATGATGATGCTATCGACATCGTAATTTACGCTCGAAACCGCCCACTCAAGCAAGACGCTACAGGTGCAATTGTAGTCGATAAACCAGGTAACGTTACAATCATCGAAAACGATGGATGCAACCTTGATACCTTCACTATCGGTGAACAGTATGATGTTGTTTGGATGTGGGATTTGGCAGTAGCAGATTTAGACAATGACGGTAACGATGACATCGTCACTCTAGAGTTGTTAGCTGACCTAAAGCAGCAACGTGTGGTCACATACATGGGACCTATTGACTCCAGCACTCAAGCTCAAATTACTAGCCTTGGAGATTCCACTCAAAATTCATACAGAGAATTAGAATTAGGAGATTGGGGAGAACCAAGCCAGGCCAATCCGATCACAGGAAGCTGTGATGACATTGATTTGTGGCTTATTCGCTCTGAGGGTGTAGACTACGTTTCAGGTACAACCACAAACCCTGGTAAATCGGATAACGTAACAGTCGTTGAATTTGATTGTCTCAATTCTCTTCAAGGATTCCCTGCAACGGTTGCATGGAGTACAACTGGCGGTAGTGGGCTCCACGTCCACGCCCTAGGTCCAGAATTCGGTGGTTTTGATATCGGTGATATCGACGCTGATGGCGTAATCGACGTTGTTGTAATGAATGACCAAAATACGGAAAACGTCACTTATGCAATAGTTAACCCTACCACTCACACATATGGAACTTCTAAGACGGTCTATTTCGGACCTTACATTTCTTGGGAAGTAACAGTTGGTGAATTGAATGGCGATGGCGAACCTGATTTCGTTCACGCTGCTAAATTTAAGCAATCCAATTCAACATCCTCTACTGGTGATACTACCACAAATTATTATCTGAACCTTCCAACAAGTGTACAAGTTACTCTTTCAAACGGTAACGGCGGACACATGAACCCTCTAGAGTACTTTGGTGCAATGAGGCCAACTACTGTTGCTATCGGACAAGTAATAGGTGGAAATAACAGTGCACCTGATCTGATTGTAGGACACGGTTCTTATGACCAATTCACCTACGATGACAACTTTGGATGGGATGGCTCATATGACCGAATCGTAGTTATCGAAATGGATAACAAGGATTTAGCTGTTTCAAATATTGATATTTCCCCTACCGATTCTTACATCGGCCTACTAGGCGAAGGAACTCGTGAAGTTGAAGTTACAGTTACCAATACAGGAATGGACGTACTAAACGGGCAAGCAACTCTTGATGTAGAAATCAAAGAAGTTGATGAAAGCGCATCAAGCAATGTTACAGTCTATGCAATGGACTGGGATAATCCAGAAGACACATCTGGATGTGGCGTAGGTTGTACTTGGACTACTGAAGCATACTATGGTGCTAGTCACTGGCATGAAGAAGTTGCTGCAAACAGTTCAAATGGACACACTACGGGAAATAATGCCGCTTCAGAATCTGCAAATACAAATCCTACAGACTTTATGTGGTCTGGGTTGATGAAGGCTAACTCCAGTGGAGACACTTGGTCTGGATATGAGCCTAACTGGGACGAGGGATTAGTTCTGAACGATGTTGACTTAACAGGCGCTGACCGTGCTTGGATGGGCATTGAACTGTTCAGACAATTAGGTCTGTCTGATTTGTACACTCAAGATGCAAATGGATATGTCTTAGCAGAGGTTTGGGATGATTCAGCAATGATTGAAGTATTCTCTGAAGATGAAGGTTGGGTTACAATCGCTTGTCCAAACAGTGCATATTTCGCAGGACAGTGTGCTTCTGGTGAAACGTACTGGGGCGGATATGATAATGGCCGACTCGAAAGCGAGCAAAACACTGGCTTAGATGCAGCAATCTACCGATACGGTGGTGCAATACCTGGGACTCAGTACGCTTGGGGTAACTTCACTGAAGAAGACTTGGGAGCATTCGATTTATCGAGTTTCACAGGTGAAATCGTTGATATTCGCTTCAGATTCAAATCTGGCTGGGATGGATCGGTAGGGGCAAATGAATCCCTTTGGTCAGGACTAGATGGATTTGCTATTGACAACGTTACTATCTGGAAACAGAATACTGCATTCACTACCAACGTTCAAAACCAACAATCTACAATTAACATGAACAATTTGGTTCCTAACGAAGATTACACAACTGCAATTACTGCCGATTTCATCAATGGCACAACATACCGTATTTCTGCAGTATTGAATTTCGCACAAGACGAACAACCAGCTAACGATGAAATCGTTGGATACATCACAGCATTCAATATCTTTGACCCAGCAGTTATTGGTGTTGAATCCTTTAGACCTGGTGGTTTGTATGCAGAAGGTAACTTCCCTATAGAAGTCAAGGTAGAGCATCTTGGTAATACCAACGTAACGTTCGAACTTGAAGCAAAGGTGTACAGCGCATTACCTGCAGATGTATACTGTGGTTCACCATTAGTGGTCTGTAACGAAGGTTTCGAAGGAGGCCAAGCAGGATTCCGCTATACTGATGACAACAATGCAAACGGTGGAATTTTGGATGACTCCAGTTGTGCAGAAACAATATTTGGTTCTCATGCATATTGGTTTGGTCACCCATGTGACACTGCAAACAGCTTTGGAGATGTTTGGGAGAATGAAACTCTAACAATCCCTGGAATCGATTTGACCAACATGTCTGGAGATTATGTTGCTCTTAATTTCGAGTACTTCGCAGAAACTTGGTTCGAAATACAGCAATCAGGTGCAACAACCTCTGTTAATGACTATGCAGCCATAACAGTCGATTGGACCGTTGGTGCAAGTGCCTATGATGGTGTAATTTACGGACAGTGGATCGATTACAATGAAGATGGATTCTGTATTGTTGACGAAGATGGTAATGGTTTCATTGACCCAGTAAACGAGACGACTCTAGATGACACAGAAATCGATAATATTGGTGACCCTTCAAACATTAACGGCGGTGCAGACTCATTGGCCGTATTCTACAACAGTGATGGATTGGTACAAAGCAGAAGTATTGACCTAACTCACTTGTATATTGTTAACACAACAGACCCTGACTCTAACCAATGGACAGATGAATGTATCAGTCTAGCAGGTTCTAAAGTGGACATCAATTTCGAATTCCAATCTAACGATGACGGCCACAATGGTCAGAATGATGGTGTACGAGGAGTTGCTTTCGATAATATCACTCTAGAGGAATTCACATTCAGTCAGGATGCAGTATACAGTTCTACAATCACTGACTTAGATGCTGAAGAGAACCGCACAATATCAATCTCTAACCATGACTTCGTATCTGGTGTTTACAAGATTGAAGTTGAATCCATTTTCGATAACACAACCCAGGGAACTCCTTGGTTTGGTGCTGAAGAAATTTCACTTGCTAACAACTTAGGACGTGTAATCTTCTCAGTAGAAAGTGTTGATATTACATTAGGAAAGCCTGACCAAATCTCTTGTTTGGACGATGTTATCCTAGATTGTGTTCTACCAATCGACAGTGCAAAGATGCATGATTGGTCTTTGTCTGCAACCAACGGTGTTCTACAAGGAAGTTATACCTTCCACATGACTGTAGTCGACGATGCTGATGGAAGTCAAGTCCATACAACTACAGCAGGTCCTAGTCAGACTCTAAATGCACATGAGAGAACTGTAGTTACCTACACACCTTGGAATGGTTGGATGGACGGACACACTTACAATATTAGTTTCCATGCAACTCTACCTGATGGTAGCACTTCTGGAAACGTTAGATACTTCCATGCTGGTTTTGCAGATAGTATCGATGTTGCAATCTTGTCTGGTGACTCCACTAGAGTTTCTGCAATTAAGGAAGATATGGTCTTGCTTGGTATTACTTACACTCAGTTTGATATTAACGACTGGGATAAGACAGTAACGCCTGGTATAGTTGATTATCTAGACCTTGGATGGTTAGCACATTACGACAAAGTAGTCATGCCTTGGCAAGATGTTAACACAGCCAAGCCTAGAGATGAAGGCGGTAAAGGATACTTCGAATTGATTGGAGTTTCCTCTAACCAAAACATCCTGAAGAATTTCATGTCTTCTGGTGGTACTGTGCAAGTTCACTTGTCTGGTGCGACTGATTATTATGATTATTCTTCTTCAACTGGAGAAAGCTTACTTCCATTCAACATGGATATTCAGCCTCGTAATACCCCAGAAACACGTGTTACATACAACAACATGGAAGTTGCAGACCCTTATCATCCAATCATAGATGGAATCGATCTAACTGCATTCCAAGGGTTCGACCAATTCGGAACTGTAACTGAAGCGATTATCAACACAAAGAGTGCATCTGCCACTTCAGTCCCACGAGCCTGTGGTGACTATTCAGAAGAAGGCGGTTCATTCCAGCGACTTCTACAGTCAGAAGCAGACTCTCAAGACACAGTATTAGGAATCTGCAGCTATGTTGATGGTGGATTAATTGTAACTACAATAGATGTAGCAAGTGTTTCAGAAAGAGCAGATAGTCCTACCTTCCCTCTACTAGGTAATATGCTATCTTACCAGGTCTCTCCTTATCCAAACGGGTTTGGAACTCTGGGTAATGGACTTGATTTGACCATTAACGGTGAAGTACCATCTTTCGACCCTTCGACTGGTGGATATGCTTACCATTACATGAAGAGTGATTCAGAGATTACCTTTAGTCATACAACAAGTTCAGTTGAAACTCTTTCAACAGATTGGGTAATTAGTGGTCCAACAGACTGGAACGGTGCATCGATGGCTAGTGGTACAGACCACACAGATAGTATGAGTCCAACTGTTAACTTCTGTAAGGTAGACCTGTCGTCTGCAACTGGATGCTTGCAAGGAGCAACATGGGAGATAACACTCTTCTTACACGACGATGCAGGACACTCCCGCACTATTTCTGTTACAGTTATGACCGATGATACCAGAGCGGACGAATATCGTCCTGATGCAGATGCAGCAATCGATATGCGAGATACTTACGTTGATCAAATTGAAGACCGCGGAGTGAAATCAGTCTCAGGTACAGATTGGCCTTTACAGCGAATTCATCTTGATGATACTGGTTCACTAACTGTTCACTTTGATGCTGGAAACTCTTCGGATGCGGATGCATTGACTGGAAGCGGAATTGAATCCTATGAATGGACAGTACTGTTCGATAAGCCATACAACCAAGACAATTACAAGTTGGAAGGGCACAATTTCATCATGCCATCATCTAGTGATGGTGCTTGGGCTTACGCCTTCAGCAATGTAACGGTAGACCCTAGCGGTCAAACTGAATCTCTAATTCGTATTGAATTGGTAGTTTACGATCAAGCAGGTAAAAGTTCTGACAAGTACAAAATGTACTTCTCAGTTGTACCTGAAGGATTCGGAGATGCTGAACCGACTGTTCAAATCGATTTGTCCCAAAACGGAACAAGAATCGATAGTGATACAATCACTCTTGCTGGTAACGTTGTAGATGGTGCTGAGTTAGGAGATGTGTATGTTGAAGTAGCCCTAATGGAGACTACATTCGGTGAAACTGCAATTGAGAAGTACACAAAAGAGCAATTGGGTCTTTGGAATAAATCAGATGCTCTAGGCGATGGCGATGGCTTCGAATTGACTTTGAAGATATCAGATTTGTTCGATAACGAAACCAAGTCGAAAAGAGTATTCCTCAAGGTTTACGAGGGTGCAGACAAGCGCTGGCCAATCGTTTATTGGATTGAGATTACACTACCTGCTTGTCAAGGTCTTACAGTCTCTGTAGAAGTCCTGGACGCTGAACCGGATGCATATTGGATTTGGGATGAAGTAACAGGAAAATGCACATGGTCTGGAGATTATCTAGATACAGATGGTGATGGAATCCCTGATGAAGAACCTGCTACAGAAGAAGTAGCTGGTGAAGATGATGGAAATTTGTTACTCTATCTTGGAGGAGGATTCGGACTTGTTCTAATTGTCGTCTTATCTCTATTCTTCGTACTCCGTGGAGGAGATGATGACGAGATGAGCGATTCTCAAATGGCAGGAGATTTCAATGTAGCAGCCGCCGGATACGGTGGAGTTGCTCAGATGGATCCAATGGAACAATATGTACAGCAATTGATTGCTCAAGGTTATCCAGAAGAAACGGCTAGAACCTATGCGCAACAATATGCGGGTCACTTCCAACAACAGCAATAACTTGCTTAGATGGAAGGATAGATTCTGCCCCTAACGGGGCAGGATCCTAAGACCGATTGACCTATGAGGTGTGCCCACTCGCCCCTGTTCATGGACAGAAGCGACCTCTATACAGTGGCTGACCTAAGCCTTGCTGAACAGGGTGCACTACGTGTAGACTGGGCCCGTTCGAGAATGCCTGTTTTGGCTCGTCTTAGAGTTCAAGCAGAGATAGACAAACCACTTGCTGGAATGAAAGTTGCAGGTTGCCTGCACGTTACAAAGGAAACCGCAGTGCTTATCGAGACCATTCGGGCAGCAGGTGCCGAAATTTCTTGGTCAGGATGTAATCCATTATCCACTCAAGATGACGTAGCGGCTTGGCTTGCTAAGGAAGGGTACTCAGTACATGCTTGGCATGGACAATCTGTAGAGGATTTTTATTGGTGCATAGATAAAACTCTAGAATTCAGACCGACCTTGACTCTTGATGATGGTGCAGACCTTATCGTACGTGTACATGGGGAGAAATCAGAGTTTGCTGAACATGTTATTGGCGGTACTGAAGAAACAACAACTGGAGTTCACCGACTACGCGCTATGGCAGATGCAGGGGATTTGAAATATCCAGTACTTGCTGTAAATGATGCGATTACTAAGTGGGACTTTGACAATGTCTATGGTACAGGGCAATCAACTATTGATGGAATTATTCGTTCAACAAGTGTACTAATTGCTGGAAAAACCTTCGTTATTGCAGGATATGGTCACTGTGGTAGAGGCCTTGCAATGAGGGCAAAGGGAATGGGGGCGAATGTTATCATTACTGAAATCGACCCTCTTCCTGGATTACGTGCCGTTATGGATGGTTTTCGTGTTATGAAAATGGATGATGCGGCTCCACTAGGGGATATATTTTGCACAGCTACTGGAATGAAAGATGTCATCACTGGAAAACATGTTGACATGCTGAAAGATGGAGCCATACTATCAAACACTGGCCATTATGATTGTGAAATCAATATCGAGGAATTGAAACAAAGGTCAGTTTCTATGCGCACAATTAGACCTGAAAATGATGAATATACCCTTGATGACGGTCGTACAATTTACTTACTAGCAGATGGGAGATTAGTCAACCTAGCTGCTGCTGAAGGACATCCTTCTGAAGTAATGGATATGAGTTTTGCAAATCAATTCCTTTCACTCTGCCGACTTGCAGCAGAAGGTCCCGATTTAGATTCAAAGGTGTATGATATCACTCTCGAGCAAGACATGAGTCTTGCGAAAACCAAATTAGAAACGCTTGGATTTTCTATCGATGAGTTAACACAAGAGCAAATTACCTACTCGACTGATTATACAGCAGGAACATGATTACTCTTCTTCATAAGAAGATAATTCAGTTTCTTCATCACCGTCTTCGATGAATCCCATCTCGTCATAATGCGATTCAAAGTCAGGTAGATTAATTTTCCAATTTCTTGGTAACTTCCTATTAGACTCAACGATTTTCTCTAGTCTCTGCTGGAATGCAGGTGGGTGTCTAGAGAAGAGGAACTTGTATAATTTCGAATCCCGAATATCTTCAGGAATAACCACTTTACCACTGCTGGCCTCGAATTGGATCGCTCTTAGCAGATTGAAACCAGGGCGGTTCACTCTTTGATACAATTTTCGTGTGAATGACATACCAATTATTACGGTTACAAGAATTAGTAGACTTGTTAGACAAAATCCTCCCCAGCCTTCATCAAATAACGCTCTGGTTACGAAGACTTCCATCATCAAAAATGGAATCGTAGTTAACATAAACAACATATTTTCAGAGACTGGTGCCTTATTGGCCCGCATTTTAATTGCAGTCCATCCTCCATGATTCTTCTGCCATGGCTTAAAGTGAACTTTCGGGTCTTGTTCTGCCGAACGTTCGAGAGTACGATGTAGATGAGTAATGCGAGCAAGTTGAGAATTAGCAATATCAAGATTCTCCTCAAAAAGCGTTGCAAGGCGGTCCCTTGCTTCAGCATACATCCCTAAATCGGAGAGAATTGTAGATTGCTCAACGATCGGAACTGATTCTAACGGTGCAGCATCTCTACAACGCTGCCACCAATGCAGTGCATCTTCATGCAATCCAAGGTGGTCAACCATCAGTCTGCCACCTTTTACCCATGCGTCCACACGTGTCGGGTCCAATTCGATAACTTTGTTACATGCAACAACTGCTTTTGATGCTTGATCGATATCTGGATATTTACCATCAGGGGCTAAGAGGCCAACAATCATCCACCAAGCGTTAGAATGAGCAGGGTCTGCTTCAACCGCTAATTTTGCATGCACTAAAGCATCTTCAAGTTCGCCACTTTCTTCTGCTTCAATAGCATCAAGATAATGACCTTCAGCGCTCATTCTTGATTCCCCCGCTCATCACTGCCGTATTTAGCAGATTGAAGAGGCGGAGGGTCTCTCAATTTTCTGTGGTGGCCTTTATTTTTAGGGCCGCCAACTCTTTTTGAACGACC
>CASICT010000016.1 GCA_949373265.1 Candidatus Poseidoniaceae archaeon
GTTATTGATGCAGCCAATGCTATTGCACACATTTTGAAAGGCGAGGTGAAACTGGATATTGTTCACATGTGCGGCCGAAGAGAATGGGCATCTGAAGATTCTAAGTCTGAGTTTGATATGCTGTGGCAAAGAACAAATCAGGGTATTAGTGGTGATTTCACAGCAGAGGTATTGTTTGGACATGAGATTGCAGGGATGGAAGCTAAGCCAATTGCAGAAGAGTCGAATCTAAGGCCAGACCTCGACCCTCTCCATCAGTTACTACTTGGTCTTACAGGTGACGGTTGGAGGCCTCTAATTCCATTTAGAACAGCATTGATGTCTCTAATAGCTGGATTGCAATAGACCCCAGCAATTTCTATTAAAACGATGAATCTCGCTCTATCTTGCGACTCACTAGTCAATGTTTGATAGAATAGAAACTACTGCGGCCTCGTTGGAATACCAAGACTCGAATGAAGTACCATGACAGACTGTTGACAACCAGCCATCCTGGGACTTTTGTGACATACTCCTCATGCTTTTGGCGTAAATCAAACCAATGTGTTTTGCCATTTTCATGGTGTGCTGTATGAAAACCATCGAATTTGTCATTGATGCAATTGATGAAAAAAGAGAAGTATTAACTAGAAAAACACCAATGTTCAGGTATGTTGCTTGTCCTAAACGCTGAAAGCCCATCAAGGTCCCTACCCTTTTGCTTGGATGACCTAATAGTTGGATTACAAGGTTTCAGGTTCATTATCGCAGTGATTTACCTATAGCAAACCCCGATAGTGTTGACGACGAGATCTGAGATTTTGTTATCCCATGTTTTCCTTTACGAATTCATAGGGGAGATAGAGTTCCAAGATTTCCCATCCAACTGAAAGAAAAATGAATATCCACCAGTTCCGTAGTAGGTATCGTCCAATCAAACTCTCCACTGAACAAAGTGACCTAGGGACCAAATGTTGAGCAAGACCATGCCAATAACTCCACCATTACGTTCGTTTTACGCAGATAATTGTTCAAAGGGTCTGCATTCCACCCAGTGGCATCTCTGGGAAGCATTGTGATATTTTCACCACGTAGACTTGGTCCTGAACTGATCGGTTGCAAAGATTCCCATGTCTGCAATGTTGTGTGACAAAGCGAACCAAGTTCTACCATAAGCGTCCACTCTGATATCGAGGAAGTCTCCAAGGCCGCCGCATCGGTTGTAGCCACAATCAGGTTCCTGATCGATTGGGTCTCCAACCTTGTTGAGTTGAACGGTTGTGAACAGAGGTGTTTCATTGAAAGCATCTGTTGCATATGTGAGATATCCATTCCATGTCTCTTCATCGCCTTCAGTTTCACCAACATAGCCGAATGCGACTGTTCCAGGATCGCCAGCAACAACAACAGGGAATCCAGTTCCTGAGAGATTGATCGGAGGAGCGATCATTGTTGCATTTGACCATGTGTCGCCTTGATCGATGGAATAGGACCAGTATGGCATGTTATCAAGACCCATCCACATTGCGTGTACGTTCCCTTCACTATCGACTTCGACTTGAGCTTCTTCTGCATTCCATGTGTCAGCAGTTCCAGTTACAGATGTTGGCAACACATGTTCAGTCCAAGAAATACCTGCATTCGTTGTTCTAAAGATAGAATATCCATCACCAGTACAACCTTTGTTTCCTCGATAGAAGTTCCCATCAATGCTTCCGACCAGGTGTGCACTAAGACCGCCTGAAGAACATGTACGGGAGCTCCAGAGGTTTCAGGACCCCATGTTGCTCCACCGTCTTGGCTTGATGAACAAAGAGGATGAGGAGCGTTTCCATTGATACAGAACATCCAGGTGGTTTCGTACAATGCTGCAGGCATGTTGCTGCTTGCAATTGTTTGGTGGTCCTGAACAGAATACACTTGAGTGGCAACACTTGGTCCTTGCCAACTTGCACCTTCATCATCAGACCATTCAACGGTCATACCGAGTAATGCATGCATATCGAATTTCATGATTCGGCTTGTCCATGGATCAACATAGATGTAGGGATCATTTGAATTTGCAATAGGAAGGAATGGGTCGTATACGTTCTCGCAATTGTAATCTAAGACATCAACCATTCCGATGAGATCACATGAAATGATGGCTGTTGAACCTGCTGGACCATTACCATATGAACTCATAACCATCATGTCTGTTTGAGTGATACCCATGGTTGGTTCGAATGTAGACATGCCAATTCCATAATAACTTCCAGCTGAAAGTAATGGAATATTATCTCCACCAGTGCTGAAGTGTTATTCATTGCATTTAATCCACCAGGATAGTGGTACCATGTATTGTTACCTAATTGGTCTTTAAAAGTGAAAAAAGCGTCTTCCTCAACAGTATTCTCCCTTGAACATCTGAGCCAAAGCAACCTGCTAGCATGACATCGATACTAGGACTGTTAGAAAAGTAGCCTTGTAAACTGCTTTCATAATATCACCTTGATTTTCATTGGCCGAAAAAATCACTACCGAGAAGGGGGAGTAATACGCTCGCATCGCCTTCTACGCAAACATTAGGTGCGTCAGGGCGCATTTTGCCCCAAGAAATTGCCTCGCGTAATCTGGCACCAGAAAGGCTACCATCGTGTTCAGGGGCGGTTGTGATGTATACTGCGCTATCAAGTCCACCGCGATACTGGTTCCACCAGATAACGTGATGTTTTGAGATGCCTCCGCCGATCATCAAAGCGTTAGATGTCTCAACATCCCATGTTATGTCGGACATGTACTGTTCATCTGCTAATGTATCTATGTGGAAGTCTCTGTACTTTTGTCTAAACATGAATAATTGTGCTCCTATGCTACCATCTGTGATTCCGGGAATGCAGACTGGAATCTTATTTTTGTAAGCCCAATAGATTAGTGAGTCCGGAGTTCCAAGTCTTTTACCAAGTTCCCAAACTAGGTGTACTGAGCCAAACCCTATCCAAGCATCTGCACCTTCTTTTCCAGTCTCCGCCATTCTGTCGTTGCGAATATCCTCCAGTACGGGCATTACTAGTGATTCAATAATTTCCCCGTAACTCGAATTAGGGACAATTACATTGCCTAGGCGCATCAATTGATGTTCCCCTAATTCAATATCGTCTAATTCAAATGAACCATGGTAATAGTGCTTGTATGCTCTTGCAATATCGTGGTCAAGCATACCACAAGTAGTTGAAACCACATTGAACATTTTTCGCTTAATCGCTTCAACGAAGAAGCCACGGGTGCCTGTTGCACATAGGCAGGCAGGGAATGATAACCAGTTGGTAACTTTACTTGAATCTCCACCGACATCATCGATCTCTAACTTCATATCTTTCAGTAAATCTCTGGCATAAGCCAGCTTTGTTGCAGTGAATCCGCCTGCAGATGCCATCTGATCAATCAGCGATTTAGGGTCGCTGATATCTGCAAAATCATAATCCTTGACTGGCTTGTCAAATGATTCTGGGTCTATGGCCATGGTTTAATGCGTGAGGTTTTCGCATATGAAACCCATGACTATGTCATGGAGATTCTATTTCACGAATTTTGTCTCTTAACATTGCAGCCCTTTCGAAGTCTAATTCTAGTGCTGCTTGTTGCATCATTTCTTTTAATTCTTCAATTGAAGAATCATTTTCGTCAATTGGTTGTGAAATGTTATTTGTAACTGAATTTGAATGCACCCATTGCCCAGCACCGACGTTGAGATTACTGGCCCAATCTCCACTCTTTCTTCCTCCCTTCGAGCCAACTAGCCTTTTCCCGCCAGAGGTTCCGGCGATCAATTCATCGATATCGCTTCCCATTTTAGGCAGCTTTTTCTGAATGGTAACGGGAGTAATTCCATGTTTCTCATTATGTGCGATTTGTCTTTGGCGTCTTTCCAGTGTTTGCCTAATCGATGCAGTCATAGGTGGGCTCATCGAGTCAGCATAGAGTATTACTTTGCCATTGGAATTTCTTGAAGCACGACCAATGGTTTGCAGTAGGCTACGTTCATTCCTTAGGAATCCTTGACGGTCAGCATCGAATATCGCAACTAGGCTCACCTCTGGAATGTCTAATCCCTCTCTTAGTAAATTGATTCCAACTATGGCATCGATGTGGCCAATTCTCAAAGCATTGATGATCTCAGTTCTTTCAATGGTATCAATTTCAGAATGTAAATGGTGAGCCTTGATTCCCATTTTATTGAGGTATTGTGCAACTTCTTCTGCGAATTTAATCGTAAGAACGGTGACCAGAGTTCGTTCACCTTTTTCGATTCGAGCATTCATTTCTGAAAGTAAATCTCCAATTTGACCCTCGGTGTCCCTAACTTCGATTGTAGGGTCAAGCAAACCAGTAGGCCTGATTTCCATTCTTGGTATTTGTCCAATCATCTGGAGCATGTCATACATACTTTCAGCTTCGGGGTGTTTCTTTGCAATTCTGGTGTTCAACACCACCGCCTCCTGCCATATGGCGTAAACCGAGGGGGGCATCTCTGGCCTGTGGTTTCACAAAGATGCAGTAATTCTCTTTCACCTGGTGTTGCACTAACATATACCATCTGAGGTACTAACTTTTGGAACTCTCTTATCTTTAATGGCCTATTATCTGCGGCGGAAGGTAGGCGGAAACCATGTTCAATAAGGTTGAGTTTCCGACTTCTATCTCCGGCATACATTCCACCAACTTGGGGTAATGTTACGTGGGATTCATCCATAATTACTAGGAATTTATCTGGATTACCATGGAATTGTTTTGCTGCAGCTGCAAAGAAATCCAGCAAACAGTACGGGCGCTCACCATGCTTGCGTCCATCGAAATGCATTGAATAGTTTTCAACAGCACTACAATGCCCAATCTCTCGTAACATCTCGAGGTCATATCTCGTTCTTTGCTCAAGGCGATTCGCTTCCAAATCTCTTGTTCTCACTCTTCAATTGTGCAACCTGTCCGTCTAATTCGGTCTCGATACTTTCGAGAGCGATGCTTCAAATTGTCTGGTGAGACATGAAGAATTCCTTTGGATGTATCCATGCTTCATCCAACTCGATCAAGTATTTCCCAAGTTACGGGGTCACAAATTTGGATTTTCTCGACCCCATCGAAACCGAAACGAATCGCAGAGGATCATCCCGGCTCGGCATCCATATGTCGAGGTTCTCCCCTCGTAAGCGCACATCTCCTCGTTGCAAATCGGTAGTCGTACTCGGCTATATGTAGAGCCACTAATTCCCTTACTAGGTCGATTGGTTCAATCTTCTTGTCCAACGTGAATCCTGCAGTGGTATTCCAGGAATGTTTCAGGAGCATTCAATCCATAGATGCATGAAACAGATGAGACTACTATGCAATCAGGTCGGCTAACTAGACTTGCAACTGTAGCGAATCTTTCCTGCTCGATTCTTTCATTGATTGAAAGTTCTTTGTCGATATACAAATCTCTCTTCGGCAGGTAGGCTTCTGGTTGATAATAATCGTAATGTGATACGAAGTATTCAACTCCATTTTCAGGGAATATACCAGCCATTTCTTGGTGTAATTGCCTGGCCAATGTTTTGTTGTGGCTAATGATTAATGTAGGTATATTTAGTCTCTCAATCAAGTGGGCCATAGTGAATGTTTTTCCGGAACCAGTGACTCCTAATAGCACACATCTTTCCTGATTATTTTCCAATTGAGAAACCATTTCTTCAATTGCTTTTTCTTGGTCGCCTGCAGGTAGGTGGTCCGAATGAATTCGGAACCGTGCAACATTAGGTGACAGACGGTCTTTTACCGCCCCCTCGAGGGCCTTCGAAATATCGAAGGGATCACTCATTCTTACACATCCTAAGGGAGATACAAGCCACCATTGACATGTATCACTGCACCGGTGATATAATTCGATTCATCACTAACTAGGAATGATACGGTTCCTGCAATATCTTCGGAGTTCCAATGCGTTTTAGGGGCACTTCTTGCTCTCTACTGACTCGCTTTTCAGGACTGTCACCGGCCAGAATATCGGTGTCGACGAAACCGGGGGCGACGATATTCACTCGCTTACCATCAGGAGCTAAGCGATTGAGCGAGGGAGCGAGCCCAAGTTGCTAAGCGCTGCTTTGGATGCAGAGTAGTCAGCACCATGAGTGGAGATCCTCTATGCTCCTAGCTGACTTCCAATCACGCATATCCTGGCGTCACCGCTCAATTGGGACTTTACTGCCTCCCAAACCAAAAACGCGCCTTCAAAGTTGGTAGACATCGTTCTTCTAAGGTGAGCGAAATCGAGTTCTTTAGTATCTATTCGGTCATACCTGCCATGGTTGAGGATAAGAATATCAATTCCCGCAGCCACCCAAGGATGAGTTGCCAAAAGCGCTACCTCTCTAGCATCTGTGACATCACAATTAACGGCTACAGCATCAATTCCAGATTCTCTAATCTCATCAACAACCATTTCTGCAGGCTTAGATGAATTACAATAAGTTAGGAGGATTCGGTACCCGTCTTTAGCCAGACGTTTGGAAATAGCAGCGCCAATACCGCGGCCTCCCCCCGTCACTAAAGCAGTGCGCATACCAACGGTAGGATGGAACTTGGTCAATAAATCACTGGAGGAACTGTGCTAGTTGTGGAGGTTGCCATCCTTCAGGTTTCAGTACTTTTCCATCTTCTCTTCGTATGACCTTTCCATCTACTAATTTAGCCATATTAGAGCGATGTACTTCGTTAAATGCATCGTCGTAAATATCTTGCATACCATGATTGATTATTGTTCCAGCAAGAATGTAGCCGATATCTGCTAATGCGTCGAGTACCTCGACTAAGTCTCCAGTTCTGGCGGCCTCAGCATATTCTTGTACTTCTTCAACAAGGAGTTTGATTCTTAATTCAATCAATTCATCTGGGCCTAATCCGGGGTTGTTTAGGCGTGGAATTTCGAAGGCTTCATTGAATTCAAGTAGGGACTTGACAATTGGATTCATGCACAAAGGGTATGACCGCCACTCTATGAAAGTTGCATTGAAACAAGAAGAATCCAGCCAGTGGAAACGTGAGCCCAGAACCACCACTTTTGGAAGCTCTTTCCAGATGCGGATAGGACGATGAAAACTAGGACTAGTGAAATGATAGTTCCTACTGTGGATATCACAGAAAACGCAAACGCCCACAATGGTATTGACAAAACCATTACACTCATTGTAACAGGAGGTTGAAATCTAGCTGGAAATGATTGTATTCCATTTTTCTTATCGCTTTCAATATCCATTTGGGCATAACCTAGATCGAATGCTGCAATCCAAAGTAATACACCCAAGGAGACATACAATAATTCGGGATACCAGGAATTAGATGAGACTTCTCCCGTAATTGCAACCCATGCTCCAGCAGGGGCTAGTGCAAGACATCCACCCAGCCACCAATGGCACAACCAAGTGTGCCTTTTCAGATAGGGGTAGATTACGAATGCAATTACTGGAATTGGTGAGAGGTAAAGGCATAGAGGGTTTAGCATCCAAGCGCCTCCAACTAGCATTAGCAAGAATACTCCGCATAGTGTCCATGCTGTTTGTAGCGACATTGAACCCGATGCTAAATGGCGTTTTGCAGTTCGAGGGTTGGCTGCATCTATTTCGCGGTCAATGATTCTGTTTAGTCCCATGGCAAGGCCACGCGCACCAACTGCTGCAACCAGAATCCATGCAAGTTGTGAATAACTGGGGTCTCCTGCCAAAAAAGCCCCAATTAATACGAAAGGTAAACTGAACAAAGTGTGTTCAATTTTCACAAAAGACGCAATCTGTTTGAAGTCCATTTCACATCACCAAATTATTCGGCCATGGGGGGAGATTGAACCTTTCAATCGCTTCGAGAGTTTCAGGGTCGTGCATGGTAATGGCAGGCCAACGTCTGACTTGAGAAGGACCATCGTTAGACGGAATTGGTGTTGTGGCATCCCAGAATATCCGGCCGTCTTCCACTACAAAATCACGTTCGACAGCGAAGCGGGAAGTTAGTTGCCAGAGTAATCTTCGATTGGCTCCTTCGCCATGCAATTCAAGGTCATTATTAGTTACAAATAACCATCGAAGTTCATTTTTGGAGTCCAATTGCCAAATTGAATTTCGCAATTGATTAATTTTTTCACGTTGAGCCAAAGCATCCTTCTCATTTGGCCATTGTGTGCCTGTTCTCGGATCTGGTGTTCCTGCGATATCTACGGTCACAACAAGCATTGAATTTCTTAACAATAGACAATCCGCAACACCCTCTAATTTTGAGATTTCACCTAGCGTTGATTCACTAATTCCAGGTGCATCTTCTTCCCCTCTTCTCCATGCTGGACAATCTTGGACTGGCGAGCCTTCTAGTGGATTCCCACTTCTTGGATCTGCGGCAACTAATTTAGTAGCATCAATAATTAATTTCGAATGTACATTCTCGTAAGTCGAAGCCGGTTCCAAAGAATCTCCTACCATTCCTTCGATAATTGTCAAGTCTGTTCTTGGGTCGACTCGGTCATTTAGTACGTCTAGGAGAGATTCAAGATTACTAGGGTCTTCATCGGTAGCGATTAGTATTTTCAAAAACATCATTTGGCCAGCACCTAATAATCCCAAGCAAGTTTTACGTGCTTGTCTTGGATATCTTTGCTTACTCTTTACTATTGCAAGATTGTGAAATCCAGTCTCTAATGGTAGGTGAAGGTCGAGAACATCACGATGTTGGAATGACAAAATAGGTCTGAACTGTTTACCAATCGCTTCGCCGAGGTATCCGTCTTCCATCGGAGGTTGACCAACAATAGTTGCAGGTAACACTGCATTCTTCCTACGAGTAATAGCTGTAATATTGAGGACTGGATATTGGCCGGTTAGAGAATAGAATCCAAAGTGGTCTCCAAAAGGACCTTCAGTCCTAGTTTGAGTAGAGTCAACCCATCCCTCGATTACAACATCGGCATCGGCAGGCACCATTAGGTCCTGAGTCAATGCTTTAGTAATCCGCAATCGTCTCTTGGCGAGGAATCCTGCAAACATGTATTCCTCTAAATTATCAGGCAGTGGCGCAATCGCCGAGAAGATTAATTCAGGGGGCCCACCAATGCATATCGCTACTGGCATTTTACCATCTGGCCATGCTGCTGCATGGTCTGCACCATGCTTGTGAATTTGCCAATGCAAGCCCACTTCTTTTGGACCATAAATCTGGCTTCGATACATACCGAGGTTATGTTCTCCTGAAACTGGATCTTTTGTCACAACTAGGGGTAGTGTGATGTATCTTCCACCATCCATTGGCCAGGTTTTTGGAATTGGTAATTTTGTTACATCAGTCTCCATCCGCACTCTCTGGCACGAACCTCTTCTGACTTTTTTAGGTGGCATCGATATTGCATCGCGAAGTAGTGGGAAACCAGTCCATGGTTTTTTGACAATCTCTCCAATGTCTGGTTTCATCAATGCAACAAGTCTCTCTCCAACTTCGGTTGGATGGGATGCTCCGAGCGCACGTAATGTCCTGTCGTGAGTTCCAAAAAGGTTCATTGCTAACGGAATCTCACTGATATCTCCATTCGGTAAGCGTGGTTTTTCGAACAAAACAGCAGAACCGCCAGACTTTACCAATCGGTCTGCGATTGCTCCGGCCTCTAATTCTACATCAACCGGCTCAGAAATTCGCAGTAACTCGCCCTTATCCTCTAAATGGGCGAGCCAACGAGTCATATTACGCCAGGCCATGACACCGCTACGGGACATTCTTCATCAATACTTGTTCTGCGCCGACTCATTGAAGTCCCGCCTCCCCTACGGGGAGGCATGGCGAGTTGCGATGTATTGGTCATAGGAGCCGGCCCAGGAGGCGGTTCCGCTGCTCTACATTCATCACGTGCAGGTCTCAGTACAATGATTGTAGAAGCCGACTCCGAAGTAGGAGTGCCAGTGCATTGTGGTGAATGTCTGTCTCAGATGGCGATTGACAACCTTGATCTAGAACTTCCAGAAGATGTCATTGCTTTGGATTGTAATGGCATCAGGGTTATTTTTCCTGATGGTACAGCAAAGTTGCTTACCGAGAAAGGATACGTTTTGGAGAAGCATAAATTCGAACAATGGTTGTGTGATGAAGCGGTTAATGCAGGTGCAAGTCTACACCTTTCACATCGTGTAACTTCGATGGAAAGAGTTTACAATAGCGAAAATAAATTTACCAATTGGAAAATCGATGGCCGCGGAAATGAATTTCCAATTGAATGTAAGGCGGTCATAGATGCCTCTGGAGTGACTGGAGCTGCTACAAAATTGCTTGATATGGGCACAGATGTTGAGGTAATAGCAGGCTTCCAATATGAGATGACTGATGTCAAAAATGATGGATATTTAGATTTCTATCTCTGGCCGGAGTATTCTCCCCACGGATATGTTTGGATGATTCCAAAGAAGGGTGGAAGGGCGAATGTCGGACTAGTTACTACCGACAAAAGAGGTGCGATAAAGTATCTAGATAAATTCGTTGAAGATACTTACCTCAAAGGAAAAGAGATACAAAATCCAGAATGGAGGAAGCCAGGAGTTAAGCCAAAGCCGTTCGGAGGAACAATTCCAATTTCTGGCCCAAGGGAGATCACAACTGGAGACGGATTGATTCTAGTTGGCGATGCTGCAGGATTCACTTCACCTTTGTTTGAAGGTGGCTCGCATCTAGCGCTATGGTCTGGGCGAGAAGCAGCACAGACCATTTCACTCGCAATTTCTAAGGATGACCTTTCAGACGTAAATATGCAGCCGTATGTGCGAGCATGGAAGAAAAAATTCCCTCCGTATCATAAAATATTGAAAGGAAAGACTTCATTGTACGACCTTTCTGATCAAGAACTGTCCAACATGGCACACTGTCTACCTGAGGAACTTGGTTCAATGTCACCTTTGGATAAGGTATGGATTGGATTAAAGATCCTAGTGCGTCATCCAATTTTATACACCAAAGGAGTAGTTAGTGTATTACTTTCATTTGGTTATTCTCGAGCCAAGCATTTTGGTTGGTGATTCGATGGAATCACTATTGATGCCTATCGCTGTAGCAACTGCTGCATGGGTCACTTACAAGCCGGATGCTCGTTTTACATGGGTTCTAGCTCTACCGTTTCTAATTCTTGCAACTATGTTTACAATGAACTATGATTCTATACACTTGGTTGCATTGTATGGTGGGGAGGAGTTACCTCTTCGTTATCGGTTTGCAGCAACTTGGGCTGCACGAGAAGGCCCGATTCTACTTTGGGTTGCATGGATGGCGTTGTTGTCAATAATTTGGCGAAACCCCCTCTCTGGAGAGAATGAGGAAACTCATCAATTACGATTGCGTTTGATGAATGGGTTTTCCCTTACGTTGTTACTTGTGGCTTGGATTATTCAACCATTCAAAGCGGTAGAAGGAACGGGACCTTGGCCTGGTCTCAATGAACTTCTGCAAACGGATTTGATGGTAATCCACCCACCATTGATTTTCTTAGCATACTCTCTTTGCTTGACTCTTACATTTATCGCAATATCCTCTTTGCTTACTAACTGTGACGGAATTAAAGATCGTTTAATTCATGTTGCTCGCCCTTCATTCTTCTTTGCCACATTGGGTATTGGTTTGGGAGGCCTCTGGGCTTATTTGATACTAGATTGGGGTGGGTATTGGGCTTGGGACCCAGTCGAGACCGGGTCATTACTGCCGTGGATTTGCCTTGTAGTCTTACTTCATCTAAGAACGAGACCTGGAAAAACAGCAGACCATGTTTGGATTGGTATAGCAATGGCCTCAGGAGCCTTGGCCCTATTCGCAACCATGGTAACCAGAGCAGGAGGAGTTTGGGCAGTAAGCGTACACACTTTCGTAGTGGATAGCACAGGTTCGCCACCTAGTGATGTATTTGGCAGAATAGTGGTTCTTCTATCGGATATTAGTGGGATTGAAGTTGTGGTCTATTTACTGGGTTTGATTCAACTAATCGGTATCTTCCTAGCATCTAGGTTAGGGACTAGTTTCTCTCGATTGTGGCTATTACTACTGCCATTTGTTGCCGTACTAGGCGTGATTGGTGGTGGAGATGTACTCGATGGATTTTCACCTACACTATTAGTGATTTTGGGACTTGGTCCTTTTGTAGAATCAGGAATAAGGTCATTACCTAACGGACATGATTGGAAATGGTTTGCGATACCAGCTGTAATGGTAGGTTTGAGATTTATTCATGGCATGGTATTATTCGAATTAATTTCACTCTTGTTCGCTTTCGGTTTAATCTTCGAAAAGGAGCGAATCAAAGCATGGGGTTGGGCTAGTGCAGGAGTCGTTCTTTTCCTCGCAGCGTCATGGTCAGGTATGTTAGAGGTGTGGATGTGCGCTGTAGGAATGACGGCTTTCATTGCACCGTGGTTCATTATTTCCGAAGGAGAGGAATCCAAGTTTTCATTCAAAGAAAGAAAGTTCCAACAGAGAATAGCCCTTTGGACACCGGTAGTTTCGGTTGGTCTATATCTGATTTTGACATTGGTTATTCTTATCTCTAGCATCGATTCAATTCAATTTGCTGCTCATGAGTTGTATGGTGCTCCCTTCATCGCAATGGTGATGATTGCCTTGGTTATGTGGAGTATTAGAGACAAGCCTCAACGCGTATTTTTGTTTCTCCTTTCAACCCCTTTGATATTCATATTTTCGTGGTTATTTGGTAACTCTCTTGGTTATGATTCTTCAGATGTATTGGGAGCGTCATTGACTCGAGGCCAAATTGGTATGGTCGTTTTACTTCCTGCCCTTTTCGCTCTGCCTGCAACCATTTCATTAATTCGTGAAAATACAGGGAAAAAGCGAGTTTCATTATTTGCTCATGTTATTCATTTAGGATTAGTTCTGTTAGTTATAGGCCACATTATGAGTACCACAATTATTGATAGAGGTACATATTCTCACAGTGTGACCCTTATCAAAGATGAGAAGGTTGAGTGGGGGGGATACGAGTTTGAATTCGTTGAAGTGGTTACTCAGAGTGAAGGTTTGGAAGTCGGTGACGGATATCTTGGCGCAGTGATTAATGTCTATGACGATGATGAATTAATTGAAACTGTTGAACCGGGAGTAATCCGTTTTGACTCGAGATCACGGTCTGAAGTTGACCGTGTAAGTCTATGGCATGGAGATATAGTTTTCATAATGGACGGGACCCAAGCACGCTCTTTAATGGAAGGAAGTGACTTGGTCAGAATCATGGTTTATGACCTCCCTGGAATCCACCTTGTTTGGGGTGGTTGGAGCCTTATGTTACTGGCAAGTCTGGCTATTTGGGCTCCTCGCTCTGACCCAACTGATTGAAATAGGGATGGTTTGTCGCCGGAATGCCCCCATTGGGGGCGATAGGTGATTTACTATGGAAGAAGGAACTATTGTTCATGTTGAGTACGATTTGTACAACGCAGAGTCCGGAGATTTAATTGAAACAACTCGAGAAGATGTTGCTAAGGAGCATGATTTACACCAAGAAGGGCGTACATACACGCCTTTGGTTTGTGTTGTCGGCTCTGGAAATCTGATTGCAGGATTCGAAGCTAGCCTACTTGAAGCAGAAGCAGATAAGGATATTTCTTTGGAAATTCCACCTGTAGATGCATACGGTGAAAAAGACCCAGCCCAGATTGAAACTATTTCAATCGACAAACTCCTTCGACACGTACGTGACCCAAAGTCACTCTACATCGGTGGACCGGTACAGGTAGAAGGCCGCCAAGGAACTCTATCTTATCTGGCAGCAGGCCGTGCACGTATCGATTACAACCATCCTATGTCTGGTCGTTCTCTAAAGTATGATTACAAGATTGTAAAGGTCATAGAAGGTAAGGAAGAGAAAGTAACTGCTCTACTTGAGGCTAATACGGGACATGAAGGATTCGAAGTCTCCTTTGACGGCGATGACATTTCAGTTATCGTTCCACAGACTATGCTTTTCGATACTAACGCAGCAATGCAGAAGTTCCGCCTAGTAACAGTTCTAAGAGATGCAGTCGAAGCAGGCAAGGTATCATTCGTAGAAGTTCACGAACCTCGTGTTGCTACAGAAGAATCAGAAGAGGAAGAACATGTTCACGATGAAAATAGTGGCCATGATCTTGAAGAAGAGTGATCCATTACGGGTAACTATCATCACCTGAATCAGACTGAGGCAGTTTTATGCAAGATACTGAGTTCTCCAAAGGGGAGCAAAACATTCTTACATTATTTGGTCTAATCGCAGTGGTCATTATTGCTGGATTGATATTCACTCCGCAAATATTCTGGGATGATTTCATCAAAGTTTTCATCTGGGACCCTATTGTAAAGGATGCAGGAACAAGTGGTGACGCTGGATATTCGCTTGTCAATACTTTTGTTTACATCTTGACAATGGTTGCTGCAGTAGTTATTCTTCAGGCATTTTTCCGCAAGTGGAGATTACCAGTAGGTGACAGAATGGTCTGGGCATTAATGTCCTGGGTAGTACTTGCTCCAGTGCTTAGAGTGATGGAGGATGCAGATTATTTTGCTGAAGGCGTGGATGTACTATTCATTTCACCCCTGATTCATATCCATTTGGCTTTGTGGTTAGTCATTTCAGCAATTATTGGTCATATTGGTCGTAAGAATCACATATCGATGTTTACAATGCTATTATTTGCATATATCGCATTCACTGGATTATTGGTATTACCTAACGTCCACGTTCATGATACTGGACATTTCTGGATACTAAGTGGTTCAATTGCAGGCTCAGTAATGATTGCAGTTACTCTTCACAATACGTGGGATTGGGAGGCAGTTCCTCGGGCTATGTTTGCCTTCGCAATTGGATTGATAACAATGGGGCTTGGTCACTGGGCCCAATTGGTTTCCACGCCATGGGTTCAAGACAGCGGTTTACTGCCACGTGATAATGAAGCGTTGTGGCCGGTTCTTGTCGTGATTGGAATTCCGCTATTGATTACATGGGCGGTATGGCGCAAAGGGGTAGAAGACCTTGCACAATTACGTTTAACAGGGAATGAAGTTGGCTTGATACCAGATGGTATGACACTAACAGAGTGGGAGAGTGAAGACCGTTCAAGTCACCCAGTTGAGATGTTATCCCCGCGTGGAATACTAGCGACACCTTTGGTTGCAGGTATGTTGTTTGGACAGTTATGTGATGGATTGGCCACCATGGTTGGAATCGATTGGTTCAATTATTCAGAGAAGCATCCAGTATCGGATGCTGTAATTCAGTTTGGAGATAACCTAGATATTCTTGGTGAAGGCGCATGGCTTTTCTTTTTGGTCAAGGCCTCTATCGTCACTCTAATCATTTGGATGTTCTCTCAAATGCGTATTGAAAGCAGACAACAACATTTGCGTATTCTAATCGTGTTAGCAGTAATGATTGTAGGTATGGCTCCAGGATTACGCGATATAGGCCGCTTAGTGCTGGGCGTATAAGCGGTTGATTCAAGTCGAACCCTATCTTCGCTCAAGATGGAGGGGCAGTCATGGATAGGTTAGCAACACGCGTCAACCGAGCTGACCCCGACTTTCAATCTCGTCGTAATCACAACCAAGATTTGATTGCTACACTACGTGAAAGATTACAATTTGTCAGTAAAGGAGGCGGTGAAAAATACGTCGACAGACACCGAAGCCGTGGTAAATTATTGGCTCGAGAAAGAATCGAGAAAATCATAGATCCGGGTACAGCATTCCTTGAATTATCACCACTGGCCGCTTACGAATTGTATGATGGCCGAGCAAATAGTGCAGGAATTGTAACTGGAGTGGGCATGATTCACGGGCGTGAGTGCTTATTTGTCGCTAATGATGCTACAGTCAAGGGTGGGTCATACTACCCTATGACCGTCAAGAAGCACATTCGTGCTCAAACGGTTGCACATGAGAATAACCTTCCTTGTATCTACCTGGTGGATTCAGGTGGTGCGTTCCTTCCAATGCAAGACGAAGTGTTCCCTGATATCGGCCACTTCGGGCGAATTTTCCGTAACCAAGCCCGAATGTCAGGAGATGGCATCCCGCAAGTTGCTGCTGTATTGGGCAGTTGTACTGCTGGAGGGGCTTATGTTCCGGCGATGAGTGACGAATCAATTATTGTCAAAGGAAATGGAACCATTTTCCTTGCCGGCCCACCTCTAGTGAAAGCAGCCACCGGTGAAGTGGTAACGGCCGAAGAACTCGGTGGTGCTGATGTTCACACCGCCCAAAGCGGTGTTGCCGACCATTTTGCTGAAGATGAACCAGAAGCATTGCGTATGGTTCGTAATGTTGTAGAGAATTTAGGCTCTAGGGAGTTAGCACCTTTTGATAGAACCGAGCCAGAGGAGCCATTCCATGATGTTGAAGATTTACTTGGGCTAATTCCATCTGATAATAGGACACCTGTCGATATCAAAGAGATAATCGGTAGAATTGTTGATGGCAGTCGTTTCCATGAATTCAAATCCCGTTACGGCCAAACTCTGGTGTGTGGTTTTGCTCACATACACGGCTACAAAGTAGGAATCGTTGCAAATAATGGAATCCTCTTTTCAGAATCATCTCTCAAGGGTGCACATTTCGTAGAATTATGTGGTCAAAGAGGTATACCACTAATCTTCCTTCAAAATATTACTGGGTTCATGGTTGGTAAAGCATACGAGGCAGGAGGCATTGCAAAGGATGGCGCGAAACTTGTCACAGCGGTATCATGCGTTAATGTGCCTAAGTTCACAGTTATCATCGGGGGTTCACATGGCGCTGGAAACTACGGAATGTGTGGTCGTGCATACGACCCTAGATTCCTCTTCATGTGGCCAAATAGCCGCATCTCGGTAATGGGTGGCCCACAAGCTGCAGATGTTCTAACCACGGTCAAACAAGATCAAAGGGCGAGAGAGGGTAAGCCGTTGATGGAAGGCGACGAACTCGAATCTTTCCGTTCTCCTATTCTCGATAAATATGAAACTGAAGGTAGCCCATATTACTCTACAGCCAGGATTTGGGATGATGGAATTATCGACCCTAGAGATACTAGAGATGTACTTGGATTATGTATCTCGGCAAGTCAAAATGCTAAATTGCCAGATGACCGATTTGGCGTATTTAGAATGTAATTGAAATTTTAATTTTTGCAATTGGAGGATTAGATATGAAAAATCAACCCGCAACTTCACTTATCCAATTGGAAATAGATGGGTGCATTGCTCATGTAAGTTTGGCTCGTTCAGACAAATACAATGCCCTTAATGTGCAGATGATAACCGAGTTGATTGAGGTATTTTCTTGGACTGCTGAAAACTCAGTTGGGATGAGAGGAGTCTTGGAATCCGATGACGGAATACCCTATCTTAGAGTGCTAACTCTTTCGGGACAAGGCAAGCATTTCTGTGCAGGTGCCGATATCAACATGATGAGAGATGCTGGTGCAAATTCTCCTGAAGATAACCGAAGAGATTCAGAAAGACTTGACTCATTATTCAATGGTCTTTGGTCACATCCTTGTTTCACTATTGGCATGATTCAAGGAGTTGCGTTAGGAGGGGGTGCTGGATTGATAGCATGTCTTGACCATGTGATTTGTGAATCAGGAGTCAAAATTGCACTTTCAGAAGGTAAGTTGGGGATACTTCCTGCTGTAATTGGACCCTATGTTTATCGCAGAATGGGCAGCGCTAATTTCCGCCGTCATGCAATGTTGGCGGGACGGATGAATACAACCGAGGCTTTACGCATTGGAATGATCGATGCTGTTGACGATAAACTAGATTCCAACGAGATAATTTCCGAAGTGCTTTCAACAGGTCCCTGTGCAGTTACAGCAGCAAAAGAATTGTCATTAGGATTTGACAGATGGAATGGTGATGACGAATCTTTACGTTTGTGGACTCTTGACTTTACTAGTAGGATGCGAGGAAGTGAAGAAGGCCAAGAAGGCCTATCCTCTTTCCTAGAGAAGCGCAATGCCAATTGGAAACCCGAGGAGTGATTCGATGCTCAAACGCACTCTTGTCGCAAACCGCGGTGAGATTGCATGCCGGATTTTGCGAGCTTGTAAAGAAGCAAGTATCGATGGAATCGCGGTATATGCCGAAAATGATGCGGGTTCATTATTCACCGAAATTGCCGATTTGGCAATTCAACTAGAAGGCGAAGGACTTAGTGAGACTTATCTAAATCAAAAACAAATAATCGATATTGCAATCGCCAATGATTGTGATTCAGTTCATCCGGGGTTCGGCTTTCTTTCAGAGAGGGCGGATTTTGCTCAGGCGGTCATGGATGCTGGATTGATTTGGGTCGGGCCCTCTCCTGCTGCAATCACTAAGATGGGTGATAAGATGACCGCTCGTATTACAATGAAGGCAGCAGGCGTTCCTGTAATTCCAGGCGTAGAAGTCGATGGTGGATTGGAAGAAGTTCTAGCAGTTGCACCATCGGTTGGTTACCCTCTATTGCTCAAAGCCACCGCAGGAGGCGGGGGTAAAGGTATGCGTGCAGTCCACGATGAGGCAGACCTTGAAAGTGAAGCAAAAGCGGCTATGAGGGAGGCTTTGAATGCCTTTGGGGATGACAGAGTCTATGTCGAGAGGTTATTGACAGGCAGTAGACACATAGAGATTCAAATTCTTGCAGACAAGTATGGGCGCACCATTCACTTAGGAGAGCGCGAATGTAGTATTCAGAGAAGACATCAGAAAGTGTTCGAGGAATCTCCAAGTGTAGCATTGGATGCACAATTACGTGAGGCCATGGGTGAAGCTGCGTGTGCAGCGGCAGCGGCGGTCAATTATGAAGGGGCGGGAACTGTTGAATTTCTTGTCACTCCTAAAGGTGAATTCTTCTTTTTGGAAATGAATACTCGTATTCAAGTTGAACATCCGGTGACTGAGATGGTTACTGGGGTTGACTTGGTAAGAGAACAATTGAGAATTGCTGGCGGAGAGCCGATGAGTTGTGGGCCACTAAGCATGAGGGGACATGCTATTGAAGTACGTCTTTATGCTGAAGACCCATCAAATAATTTCTTACCCGCTATCGGCCAATTAAAGCGTTTCATCGCCCCTAGTGGTCCAGGAGTCCGGCTTGACACAGGGGTCCGGGAAGGAGACTTTGTTACTCCAAATTACGACCCGATGTTGGCCAAATTAATTGTCTGGGCCCCTTCGAGAGAAGAAGCCCTTCAGAGGATGGGCATAGCATTGGATGAGTTTGTTGTTTTAGGCTGTACGACCAATCTCAGATTCTTAAGAGAATTATGTGACCATCCAGATGTTGTAGATGGCTGGACTACCACCGATATGATTGAACGCCTATGGCCGAATGGTTGGAAACCTAATATCGGTTCGGAAATAGAGGATGCAGGGTTATTGGTCGCTGCAGCATGCCAATCTACTAATCATGGTAATTCTGTATATTCTGAAACTAATATCTCAAAGATGCCATCTCCGTTTTCTACGATTAAGAGGGGGCTTCCTTGATGGAGTTCAAGACCTCTGGTGGACGTATTGAAATTGAGCCGGTTAGAGAAGGTCCTACATTTTTCTACAAAAGTATGACTCTTCATATTGGCGATGTTTTGTGGCTTGAGGTCGCAGGTAGGAAGTACAAAGTCACAGCAACTAAAGTCGGAGATGTATGGTGGGTTCACCTTCTAGGCCATACCCTTCAATTTGAGATGATAGAACCCGGGGCGACCGGGTCGGATAATGAAAGTGGTCTAACTGCACCTATGCCAGGTAAAATTTTGGAAGTCTTGGTAATTGAGGGTCAAAATGTCTCTTCAGGAGATGCTCTGATGATCATGGAGGCTATGAAAATGGAGCACAAAATAGTTGCAGGTTATGATGGTGTAGTTGAAACGATATTATTTGCTTCTGGGGACCAAGTTGAACAAGGTGCTGAGTTGTTATCTATTGCTAAACCTGTAATGTAATCGAGTTCAATTAATTAAAATCCTACGGAACAGTTGATAAGTACAACGTCGTCGCGGAATCATGGATAAAACCGTAGCACTATGTTTGACCGCCCTATTACTCCTTGCTGGATGTACCACTGACAGCACAGAAGATGATATTGCAGATTTGATCAATATAGCCGGATGTGACGACGAAACAGCCCTTAACTATCAAGAGGCTGGTGAAGGAGAAGTCATAGAAAACAGCACGACCAATTCAGCACTTTGTGCTTCTGAAGAACTAATAGAACAAGCACTGCTTGAATTCTTAGTGTTTATGGACGAAGGCCCTGATATGGATAATCTCACTTCTACTGTAGGTTACTCAATGCAGGTTTCGGAAGTTTACGAAGGTTCGACATGGACTTACGATGAAACCATTATTATGTCACCTAATGGATATTCTCTAGTCATAGATGACAATTATGGAGAAGAATTCTGGCAGGAGTCGATTATTGCGTCTGGAAACCAGATTCAATACATGACAACAGATAGTGATGGCAATGACATACAACTCCGTATGACTCATGCTCTTGAATTTTCAGAATTCGTTGCAGCAATGATGTCCGAAGACGAAATGGATGACATGGATGACATGGATGACATGGATGACATGGATGACATGGATGACATGGATGAGAGGGATGGTTCCGAAGGCCGCCAAGCTGACAACTCCTCCAACGATGATGACACCACTGGTGCAGGCGATGGCACTGTAAACGACTCTGAAAATGGCGATGCAGGCGATGATAACACTGATTCTCTGCAAGGTAATGACTCCTCAATCGATGAAGAACCAACGACTCAAGAAGACTGTGAGGCAGAAGGTGGCTACTGGGCTACAGAAGAAATGGGAAGACGAAAATGGTACCATGAACACAGAAAGTTTCTGTGAATTCCAAGTAGATGAAGAACCAATGACTCAAGAAGAGTGTAAGGATTATGGTGGCGAATGGGCTACAGAAGAACGGGAAGACGAAAATGGTACCATGTACATAGAAAGTTTCTGTGAATTCCACGAAGATGAAGAACCAATGACTCAAGAAGAGTGTGAGGCTGATGGTGGCGAATGGGTCATTTATGAAGACACAGATATGAACATGGAATACTGTGATTACAACACTACTCCAATGACTAAAGAAGAATGTGAGTATTTTGGTGGCGAATGGGTCATTTATGAAGACACAGATATGAACATGGAATACTGTGATTACAACACTACTCCAATGACTCAAGAAGAGTGTGAAGCAGCAGGCGGAGAATGGCATGCTGATGAAGTAGATGAAGAAACAGGAGAGATGTATGATACTCACTGCCACATGGACGACATGGACGGCATGGACGACATGGACGACATGGACATGAACGACATGCTTGACGAAGACGAAGATCCAGAATTCGAAGATTACACCGATGGATTGAGTTCTGATTCAATCACCTTTACTGGTTTTGAAGTTACAAGCGAAGGTATTACCTTCAAAGGAACTGTAACTCTAGAAGGACTTGTCAATCTAGGAACTATTGAAGTCTACACAGCGAATGACTTCACCATTAGTGGATTCCACTTAATGGATACCGAAGAAGCAAACAACTGGGTAAAGTTCAAACTAATCACATCTGGAGATGAAGCCTCAATTGATGAGACAATACAACATTATGCTTTACCATTCTACCTATTCGACGTCACAGAATATGATGAAGATGAATCAGAAGGTGGATGGAGTTTCGAACGTGGTTTGGAAGACTGTGACCAAGATGGTGACAGCCTCCTAACTTACGAAGAGTTAGAAACTTGTGTCAAGACAGACCTTGTCAATGACGGATTCAGTGAAATGACTACTGAAGAGTTGCACTTAGAAGAATCATTCACAATGAGTGATATGGATTCTGATGGATATTTAGACCAAAGCGAATTCGATTACTTGTCTAATATGATGGTATCTGATGACACCCTCGGACCCGAATCCCAAGAAGACTGTGAAGCTAATGGTGGCGAATGGGTCATTTCATCAGACCCAGACATGTACATTTCCTACTGTGATTACCTTGAACCCGAATCCAAAGAAGACTGTGAAGCTAATGGTGGCGAATGGGTCATTTATGAAGACACAGATATGTACATGGAATACTGTGATTACAACACTACTCCAATGACTCAAGAAGAGTGTGAAGCAGCAGGCGGAGAATGGCATGCTGATGAAGTAGATGAAGAAACAGGAGAGATGTATGATACTCACTGCCACATGGACGACTCTGACTCAGACTCTGACTCCCATACTTCAGATTGCTTGGATGAAGGATCTTCAATAGAAACTTCATTGATGTTGATGAATTGGCCTGGCGACTCTTTTGAAGCAGCAATTTACTCATTCATTGCAGAATATGCTCTCAACTATGGTGGCGCTGTTGGCTGTTACCAGCACCAAGCAGGGGACGAATTATCTCCATACTACCACTGGGATGTAGCATTGGACCTAGAACATGCTTGGATTAATGACACTAGTAACCCAAGTGATGAGTCGCTAAGCGCAGTTGAATTCGCTCAAATATGGGTTGAGAATAACTATGAAAACATAGAAAACGGTTCTATGTTTAATGTAAGTTCTCAATTTATGGTAGCAGATGGCGGACTAGGATATGTTCAGATGACACAAGAAATATGTGAACAAATGGATGGTACCTGGATCAATGATAACAACTCAACAGAAAACTCTGACAATAACAGTACAGACAACTCTGACAATGTAACAACAATGGAGCCATACTGTTACTTCGGGTACGAAGAAGAGAACAGTGTGCTACCAACGTCTGAACAAGCAATGGCTGCATCAGATACTGACGGAGACAACAATGTCTCTTGGACTGAATTCAAGGCAGAGTGGAATGCAAACTGGACCGCTTTCGGAAACATTTCTGAAGACATGGACTTACGTGACACACTATATGAAGGATTCAACAATTCAGACTCTGATGACAATTCAATGTTAGACATCTATGAACTAGAAACGTTCCTGTATGGCATTAACGAACTTATTGAAGAATTACTAGATAGTCCTGAATGGGCTTTCACTCAGATGGATGCAAATGATGATGGAGAAGTAAATGCTATCGAACTTGCTAACTCTAGCGATGAACTTGAAATGGAAGATGCGGAGATGGTCGTCGCTATGTATGATGTGGATAACAGCGATGGACTCAATATGTCTGAGTTTGAACTTATGATGTTTGATATCGAATACGACATCGAACCAACTCTAGAAATGACGTTCCGTGCTTTAGATAGTAATAGTGACGGAGAACTTGATTCGATGGAACTTATGACAATGATGAGTATTAACGAACCCGATGTTGAAGAATCTGAATCCGAATCTAAATTCCTTCTTCGAATGTTCGACGATGACAACTCTGGCGGACTCAACATTGACGAATTTGACCGTCTGAAAATGATGAGTGATAACCAAGATGACCCAAGTGAAGAGAGAATGTTCAAGGGAATAGACCTAAACTCTGACGGAGAAGTTACTGCTACTGAATTGGCACAAGCACCTGGAGAGGATGTTGTTCTTGAGGATATGCAAGTAATGATTGACATGTTTGATGCAGACGAAAGCGGAGCACTAAGTTTCTCCGAATTCGTAGCCATGTTGAACACTGACATGAATGACATGCAGCCAGATTTGCAAATGCTAGTAGTCATGTCCATGGAACAATTCCACGGAAGTCTAAGCGATTACAGCTTTACTCTTGCAAATTGTGATAGGGAAGTTGTTTGTTCTGAAGATGTATACTCTGTTCTTCTTGGCGATGTTATTGTTACCGAAGATTCGATGTTGACTGGCCAATTATACCCTGTCTCCTTCATGGATACAGACGCTAGTGGTACAATCTCTACAGGCGATGTCATTATTGTAGATCACAACCAGTTAGATGATCTGAATCTATCTGATTGGAACACACCGCGTCTTCATTCAGAAGAAGCAGGTGGCTACTCTGATGAGAACCCAATGATGCCAGGATTCACAGGACTCCTAGCAACCATTGGTCTACTCGGTGCTGCACTAATCCGCAGAGAGTGAATCTGAATAGATACTGATTAGTTTCAGGATACATGCTTGACCCACCTCTCCATTTCGGGGAAGTGGGTCAAGAAGTTGTTGTTTATTCGACAGCCCTATTCTTCTGTCATATTCAGTTACCTTGATGAATAAATACTAAAAGTAGGCCGACTATGGAATTGTATGCTTGATCATGTTACCCACTGGGAAGATCTACCAGATGGGGAATGGTTAGATAACGACGAATACGGAGTTAATTGGTACCGTGCGAAAGATGGCACTCACTGGTATTCTGCAGAAGATGGCTTTCGTGTTTGGGAAGAAAAGGAATCTGAAACAATCCATGATGAGTATTCTTATGATGATGAAGCTGATGATTTCAAAGAGATACCTCTTAAGAAGCGAAAGAGGTCACCAAAGATTGAATCATTTACAGCCGTTATTGGCGTACTGATGGCTTCATTTGTACTCGTATTAACCCTTAGTGGTTCAATCCCAGAAAATGAAATCAATATCGATGTATTGAAGGATACCTCATCAGAAGGGGAGTTAGATAAAGTTCAAACATTCAATTATCTCATTGTTGGAATTTCAGGTGCGACAATTATTGTATCATATCTAACAATGTTGAAAGCATCAAAATGGTGGTTGCTTTCTGCTCTCAATATTGTACTGATAATTATACTAATGTTTACTGCGAATTTAACCGCATCAATTCTTAATGATATTGATACTAGGTCAATATTTGATGAATTTACATTCTATTCAGGGATATGTGGCATACTTGGATTCTTGTTGGTCGGAAAAGGAACCATAAGTGCATGGATGGACTTTGAACCAGATGACGAATTCGATGACTACTATGATTCGAACGCTGATGAAGAAGAGGAAGATGAAGACCTACCAATTATTGCAATTGTAGTTTCATTCATTCTAATGTTAATCTTCGGGGCGATAGGATACCAGATTTACGATATAGTTGCAGAACCTGATGAGAATCAACAAGTGGACAATTGGGATGGAGGATATTATGATGATTATGGAATGAGTTCTAATGATGAATCTACTTCTCTATCAAATATATTCCAAGCCAATCAAGGCCTCTCGAATGTACATGATCCCGCTACAAATTATCGCTACAAGAATGCCATTTTGAATATGTGATGACTTCCACTTTACCAGCCAACGCTTACCCAGTTGAACTCCCATTATTGCTGCAAATACTAGGCCGGCAATAATCCAACCTGCATCAAGGATTTGCCATCCTTCAAGTGTGACATAAACTGGTATTCGGACCGCATCAACGACTAGAGCCAATATCGCTGCAGTTGCCGCATATTCTTCTTTATTTGGTAGCCTTTTTTGTAAAAACATTGCACGTAGTGCTCCTTGATGACCAGTCAATCCTCCAAAAAATCCCGAACCAAAACCACCGATTCTGTCTTCGGTATCTGGTAAACGAAAGTTTGTCCAACTCTCGGTAACAGAAAGAATTGGCAAAATAATCAAAGCGATTCCAACAAGGAGTAGCAGTGGGTCTGCTTCGACCATGGTGTTTAGCGATGCACCGATTAATGCTCCCAACACCAGGGCCCATCCAAATCGTCGAACTGCAGTATAGTCAACACTTTCTCGCAATACTCGAAGTTTCATCGCATTGTGAGAGCCGTGAACAACTGCCACAACAGCAATCGCCTCATGTGGTTCAAGCCAAAGAAAAACAATGGGAGTGAGCATTGTTGCTAGACCAAAACCAGCAGGAACCGTTAGTGCTGCTGCGATGAATGTTGCTAGTAGACTGAATACAATCAACATCTCGTCCATGTTTCTGCCAAGTTAAACCATCTGATAATTTTACGTCTGTAAATCCAGTTAATTATCCAAATTGAACCAGTTATGGCTCATTTGATGTGAGTTCGAACTTCACACGATGATGGTTTCTTCGGTGCTTCACTAAATCCAAATTTACATGCCTCCTTCATCGGCCTTTTTTCACCAGCATCTATTCCATTGATTATTGCTTTAGCAGTTGTAACCTTGGACACACGGTCTATTGCGTACCATTCTTTACGGTTATTTTTCGTGGTACCGTGGGTTTTGGTTCCAAAGAATAGTTTTGCAAAGAATAATTCTACTGTAGCAATGAAAAAGAGAGAACGTCTAAACGGTATTTTCCATCCTTTACTCCAATTGAAATCTAAAGTCATAGTTTCGCAATTGAGTTTGAAACTTCTTCCATCCAAGCGAACACCAATGTCCTGAATAATCGTTTCATCAAAGGAATACATTGCGTTAACATATTCTGCAATTTCCTTGTTAGGTGCAATCAGTGTTCTCTTTCCTTTTGGACCTGCCCACATGATGTCTGTGAAACTACCAAACGGTGAGTCTTTCCAATCTCCAACAACAACTCTGTCTCCACTTTCAAATCCACACGAAGATATTCTTCCCGAAAATACATCCATCGATTTAATCTGTTCTTCTTCGCCTTTGAATGGAGTAATCTCTCCAATCCAAGCAATTGTGGCGATAAGGATGATTTGTACTACTAATCTTACAAGATGCCAAATGTCATCAAGACTAGTTCCATTCAATGGAATATCGTTGTACCACATATTGAAATTAGCCCAATACAAAACCACTAGCATCCACGCCATTCCGACCGAGGCCGATGTTCGGGTTCTAGGAATAATCAACATCAAACCTAGAGTTGCTTCAATTAATCCACTAAGAAGTACCCAGAAACGTGCAGAGGGAAGAACTTCAGGCACAATTGGTTCATACCAGGATGGATTGATGAAGTGGTCGATTCCTACATACATGAAAGCAAGACCTAAGCCTAAACTTAGAACATCACGTATGGTGAACTTTGTTGTCACAGTTCTTCGAAATCATCTTGGGACATAAAGGAATGTTCAATGTCAGATGTGTTTCTGACTTCTAAAATGAAAAAAGCCCCTCCCAGAACCAAAGTTCTGAGAGGGGCAAAGTCCCGCAAAACGGGTATCAGCAATTCAAAATTGCATCCTTAGTTCAAAGGTGCTCGATTCCTTGCTTGCTTACGTTAGCCTTCTTGATCTTGTCAGGAAGCCACGCTGGGCCGTTTGCAGGCTTGTCTACAGTGTCAATTCGTCCGGTGAAGACGTGGACTCTCTTGGTCCCACGCTCACGCAGACGGATGTCTGTGTGTCCGCGTGTAGCTGCTTTTAGTGCTGCTCCACGTGGTTGTCTGCTCGCAAAAACTTGGCTTGTATCTTTTCCGCTCTTCATGAGAACGAAGTACTTCTTTTCACCCATTGGTTAAACCTCAAACCGCCTACGGATAACTAAAGGTTATAATATTTCCCCCAATTAACCGCTATACTGCGCTACATATCGTACGCAGTAGCCCCTTTCGGACCCCCCGTTGGCGCAGTATAGCGAATGGCTATAGATTCAAATTTCGGCGCCAGCAAGAGTTTTTGAATCTGTAACTCCAGGAACCTGACGAATAATATCAACTACGGTTTTTGCAATTATTCCTAGAGTCTCTGCCTCTAGCTTTACAATAATGTCATAATCTCCAAAAAGAATGGTAGCATCTACTACATTCTCAATATCTTTGATCATTTGGAACGCCTCATATTCGTTCCCTGGTGAAACATTGACTAGAACATATCCAACGGCCATGCTAAGTCCAAATGACCAAACATCATGAAGACTTTGCTTATCTTAGGTCTTCTATGCTAGCACGGTATTCTTCCCATTGCTCTTCTTCCCATTCTTCTGGTAAGGGTCCATCAATCCAATTCAAAAATTCCTCTAAACTCCATCCTTCTGGAATTCGTTCATCGCGTTCAGGTTCAGCCTGTTCTATGTGCCAAATTTCCACTTCTTCGCTATCCTTCCCTCGCGTGCGTGCGCGCACGATAACTAATGAGATGGCTAGAATCAGTAAGATTATCGAACCGAAAATAAACACGCCTTGCGACTCAGTAGTCTCTTTTAACTCGTCATCGATATCTTCACATTCTTCTAAACAATCCTCTGGTTGAGCGATTAGAACTATTGATGAATAGTTTACGAGATTACCACTCCAATCAATACATGAGACTTCGAATGAAATGTTGCCGGAAATATCCGATGGGAGCAGCCAAGATGTGGTCCATATTCCAGTCCCCTCAAAGTCAGCAACAGCACTACCTGCTCGTGAATTGATTATTATTCCACTTTGTGAGTAATTCACATCACAATTAGCATCAATTCCATCAGCGTCTTCCATTTCAACTAATATTTCGAATAGAGAATAATGTGAGATGTTTGTAGGGTGGGACACCTCGATTACAGGTGGTGAATGCATGAATTCAAATTGTATGTAAGAGATTGAAACAATTTCATCAATATCCACAACTCTTACTCCCATGTTACCTTCACCCGCTACAAAGGATGAATCTAATTGAATTCGGTAATAGAATGATTCGCTTTGACCAGCAATATCGATTCCACAAGGAGTTTGAGCTTGCTCTGGTGCCAAGACCGTCCAACCATCTTGTTCCAAGTTCACAGTAGCCTCTGACAATGGCCTCGATGAGCGAACTCTAACAGCAGCATCTGCTGTTTGACCAAACATCAATTCCTCAATTTCATTACCATCTTGACACATTGTAATCGAAAGTATTTCTGGCGGACTTAGAAGTATTGGCGTTTCTAAGTGTGAGGAATTACTAGCCCCATTAGCACCAGTGATTGCTACATCGATTACCAAATCACCATTTTCGATACTCTGTGACGTATCGAGTGGAATAGTTGCAATTCCTGAATTAAAATTTAGAGGTATAGTGTATCCACTTTGGCCAGGCCACATAATCGTGATATCACCATAGGAATTTTCTACAGAATCATCACTATCTGTGATTTCAATCCGTAAATTCTCACTCCCTCCAGCAAGCACATTCTCTACATAATTACCCTCATCGTCAATTATTGACATACTTACGATAGGGGGTTGGTCTGCAATCTGGATAGTTCTTCGCGTCAAGAACTCTCCTTCTGATGTTCGAAGTTCTAGTGTAAATGAGTCTAATGTTGTAGCCGAAGCGATCGTGAATGATGCGATGTAACAATGTTGTTCAGGACTGCTTCCTGACCGGTGTGATAGTCCGTCAATTTGGCCTCTACTAGCGATGAATATTGGGAATTGGTTTTGTAGGTCATGGTCCGGGTCTAGTACACAGGCCTTCAATGTCAAAACATGTCCTCTTTTCACACCCATTACTGGGTAGGAAGTCAATACTGAGGCTCCACCCCAGTCAACATCATCTATGCCAGAAACATGAATTCCAAACCAAAAGGCCGGAGCATCTCTAATGATTGCGATCTCTAAAGAAGTATAATTCGTACTAAGATTAGATTCATCACTAGCGATGACTGCCAAATCTAATGCTCCAAGCGGGACATCTGCTGGCAGGTTAATCGTCGTCCACCACAAAAGCCCATCTTGGCTTCCCGTACTTTGCCAAAACCACTCAGTACTATTGTTTCCATAACTTATTCGCCAAGCAATATCAACTGAATATACCGAACTATCATCACTTGATTCAACACTACATACGAATCTGTCACCTCTACTGTATTGGCTAGAATCGCAGAATACATTCTCTATTACTGGTGCTGTATTGACCCAGAGAGTAGTATCAAAGATATTGTTGTCTATATTTCTCTCAGGATGTAAGGGAGAGTTTGCTTCCCATCGTATGACGAGATTATTCCAACCTTCACGCGAACTGTTCAATTGTATGGTTATAATTTGACGACTACCATTTTGTGAACCGTCTGGAATTACTAATGATTGGTTTGCTAATTCGATACTGCCTAATTTGTCTAAGATTTTGATGTCACCCATCGCTTCTCCAGGGCCAATATTTTGAAGAGCTATTTCAACCTCAAAATATTTGTCGATAGAGACGTTATCTACAATTCTTACATCTAGTATCTCAATATCATGTACAATATCAGCATAAGGGCTCATTTTAGGGTCTCCAACGACTACGCCCATCCAACTAGTCATGGTATTTGCAGCAGCATAGGATTCAGCCAAATTAAACCCACTTGAATAAGAGGAAAGTAACACACTAGGGGATGATACAGCTGTAATATCTGGTTCATAGACATAACCTTTGATTCCACTTGCTCCATCCTCAATGATGTCTGCAATAAGCGACTGGCCGTATGTCGTTCCCCAATTAAACGAACGAGCACTTGTGCTAACTGCAGTTTCCGCAATTGAACCATTGACCCAGGCCATGTGTGGCCTAATCACTCGCAAAACAGTCGAATCTACGAATAAAGATCCATCTGTTGAGGTAGGCACAATATCTAATGAAATTCTGATTTTTATTTGTGTAGCATTGGGATGTGGTCTAAATCTCATTGTCGCTGAATTCCAATCTGTAGTGAAAGATTTGTCAGAAGATGTATTTGTTTGAATATCGGTGCCATTTGCATCGAGAGAAAATACGTCGATATTGTATTGTCCAAATACATCTCCTATTCTTTTACCATATCCATAAACTACCCATGGATGGTCTGTGAAATTAGTGAGGATATCATGGGTTGTTTCGAGATAAGCGACATCTTGTCCATTTCCTGAATAGGCCGAACAGTTGTTGACAATGTCTCGGTTGAGTGTGGTTACTGAACCATGACTCAATGCAGTATCCCAAATCATTAGATTGTCAATCATCCCTTCAAAGTACGAATTCCCTGCCCTATTAACTCCTAATTTGTATAAATCAAAATTGTTGATCGACCCATTTGGAAAAGCATTGATATTTACTAGCACACCATCCATGTACTGTCTGATTTCTCCAGCATCATATACGGTGACAAGATGAGTCCAATGTTGTGGGGTAACATCTCCGAACGTCATTGATTGGTTATTGTGCAACTTCCACTCATTACTCGAAATCATATGTTGAAACGATTGGTTTGAGGCTGCATTGTCATCTATTGCGAATGTTGCAGCATAATTTGTTTGATTAGAAATATTAGCCCAAACCCATTGACTAACAGTAAAGTTACCTAACCAATCATCAACATTGACTTTGGCATAATCATCACTACCATCATACCACAAACAATTCCCATCAATACAACTTCTCCAGTTGGTTGAGTCCATGCCAAATAATGTGAAATCAGTTCCATTCGATATACTATCATTGGTTTGATTTCCTGAGCCTTCTTCAAAACTCCAGTGATGGATTAGGTTGTCTGATTGCGGAGTATAACTTCCTGCTACGAAGAATGCTGAAGATGGAATTGTAGTCTTACTCACGTTTGGCCCATCCCAAGAGAACTTCAATCCATGTGGCCCTCCACCCTGGAAGAATTCTATTCTAAAGTCATGAAGACCAGCGGATAGATTCATGGTTGTCGAGATTTCTCTCATGCCATGCATTCCGTAATTCTGGATAGCGCTAATTCCATCTACCCACAATTCAGAGCCATCGTCTGAATTGAGGTGGAATGTCCAGTTCCCTGCTTCTGGAATATCGACTAATCCACTGAAACGTGCTCCCCAATTATGCTTAAACCGATCATCTAATCCGGAATATGGGTTACTTGATGAAGAGTATGCTAGGCTTGTTTCAATACGTATGTGGTCCGGTACTCTATCGATTAAATCAGGCATTGAAGCAGAGTTGAAACTAAGTCCTTCATTATCGAAATATTCGGCATAAATACCTTGTAATAAATCACCTGACTCTTGAGAACATTCAGATGAAATCTGAGCTTCTAGTGCCCCATTTCCACCTTGTTTAGTAGCGGTTTGATATTGCCAATTAAATTCATCACCAGCCGAGACAGAAGGCGATGATGCATTCCAGTACCTAGAACCGCTAGACCAAGAAGAATCAGTGGTATCAAATCCGCCATTGGACAAGAAATTGTAATTCCAGTTCCCATCATTGCTACCCCAAGAAGCATAGCCCATCACATTGGTTATATTTGTAATAAATTCAGTTTCTTCATCAAAGAATACTGGTAGATTCATCGTACCATTTAGAGTACTATTTGCGGCATAAAGGTCATCGTTCCAGAACTTGTAACCAGTATCATTCTTATTGGTTGCCAAATCTAGAACATGAGTACCCCTTGAGCCATACGAATTATTTGCTTTTTCGATTAATTGTAAAGCGGTTTCAACAGTATACCCTGTTAATCTTGTAACAAGGAAAAATCCATATTCATCACGTGTGAATTCCTTCATTTCCTTACCTGCCAATGGGCCATATCCATGATTACTCCACCAATCGGCACCAATATCGGCATCATAACTACCGCCGGATAACGAAATTTCTTGGTCGAATGAAGCCTTATTATTACCACCATTTATTCTCAAAGGCATTCCTTTACTTGTAACGAGATAATTGATATCATCTCCACTGTAATTAGACAACATTGCTCTAAATGGCTCTAAGAAATAAGTATTGAATTGGTCTCTATTAATGGTCTCACCAGTAGGGTTTGATGAGTTATCGAAAATGAATACTCGATCTGATGAAATATTTCTTGCTGTAACGAATGCCCACCCAATAGTGCGACTTGCTTCGGATTGATTGTTAATCAATACGGCAACATCACTGTAATCAATTGCAGTAGAGAGATTGAAACCACCCGGGATTGCAACAGAATTGAAAGGAGTTTCATTCCAGATATTACTGGCTACGCTAAATCCTTGGAAAAGAGAGTCTTCCATTTCCCTATTCTCAATCTCTGGATTTGGAATTTGAATACTCCCCAGTAGGAAAAGCGCGACCAAAATCAACGCTCTTCTATCGGAGCCCATAAGTTGTTGCGCGAGATTATCACACAAAGTCACTTCGATGCATTGTCTTGACTAAAAAATAGGTTTTTCCACCGTTTTCGACAATGTGTATATGAAGGTCGGGCCCCCCTTCCCGTAATATGGTCGAATTGTATATGGCGCGAACCTGTCGCTGGGGAGTACTTCGAGTGATTGGTGGCGACCTCCATTTACAAGAGGGTGATGTGCTAATCACACCAGCCAACAATCGTCTTTCAGGCCGTGAGGGAATAGATGCTCTGATTCATAACGCTGCAGGTGAAGAGTTACGAGAGTTTTGTCGTGAAATAAGTGTCGAGCAACGAAAATCAAATCTTCCTCCTTGCCCAGTAACAAACAATGTTGTATCCAAGCCTTACAACTTGAAAGAACGTTTCAAACACATTATACATGTTGTTAGCCCAGATTGTCGCAGACCTAATCAAGACGAATCTCGAAGAGATTTGTTGCCTGAAACTTACAAGAATCTATTTCTTACTATCAAGGGTATGAAGAAAGTAAAGAAAATTGTAGCACCTCCACTATCTATGGGTATTTTTGCATATCCACATCGCGAGGGAGCAAGGCTAACTCTAGAATGTCTTCTAGGAGTCTTAGACGGGGAAGAAGACCCTGGAATAACCGAATACAATTTGATTGTCAAAGAAAGGAATTTCATCAACAACATGAGAACCGTTTACAGAGAGTCTGAAGATCAACTCCCTGGTACAGACATTACAATGGTTTGAGGTGTGATTAATGGTCGACCTGCCAAATTTGGTGGCTTCGGCTATTGAGAATGAACGCTCTGGTTTTTCAGTTGCGGTTTTACTTTCTAACAATTCGAGAACTGTAGGCAAAGTCAGAGAGGTACTCCCTCCAAAACTCCGACTTATTACACTAACATCATCTGCCAAAGTTTCTGAGAAACTTAAGGAATCGGGATTAGAAGTTGTAATTCTAGATGATTCTCTATCAGCCCAAGGGCTCTCGGTATTGAATAATTTACACGACATTGTCCTACAAGGTTTAGGCGAGGGGAGATTCAAATCCAATGATAGGATTCTTGCAATACTCGGTGAACCGATGAATGGAGTTATTGTAATCGAAGCAAATAATTTGGCCTCAAACCGTCTTGCAATATTGGCACAAGAACACGATATCGATATTGGAATTCTAGCGAATCTGATGCAATTAGCACGTCATATAGGAAGTAGAGGGCGAGAAGGTCATGCTGTTGGGGCGTTGTTTGCTATAGGATCTGTGCCAAAATTAAGACGCTATTCAACCGCTTTAGTACTGAACCCGTTCAAAGGACACTCCGATTCTAAAAAGAGTGTTTCAGATTCAAACAATCATGAAACATTAGCCGAATTTGCTTGGTTGGATGGTGCAATTCTGTTTAATGGAAAGGGCATTGCTAGTGATGCTGGAAGATATGTACAGGTTCCATCTGGTATTAGTTCTAAACCGGGAGAAGGAGGTCGACATCTTGCAGCTCGTTCGATTAGCCACTTGGCTGATGCTGTTTCGATATGCGTTTCATCGAGTGGAGTTATCACTCTGTATTCTAAAGGTAAAGAGAGATACCGCGTCAGGCTCTCTTGATTGCTTCATCCATTGTAATTTCGCCACAAGCAACTAATCTTGCCAACTCAGTTGAGATAGTCAAGTAACCAGTACTTTGTATTCTTGATTGACGTTGGATTTCTTTCAAATCACCATCTGTGGGCTCAATTTCCCTGATGTCATAGATTCTGATTCCACCCAACAATGCTATACGAGTTGCTGCATGAATATGTGCCTTAGAACGGGACCCTTGGCTTGTACGATGTTCAGATACTTGTAAAGTTTCGATTCCATTTAGCAATAATTTATTGATGATTCGGTCTCTAATTAATGGGGCGCCGTCTCCTACTTTAACGCACATCCTTCGATGAGGTACTGCAGATGAGAGGCCGATAATGTGTGCAGAAATCATATCAATACTCTCTAATTGTGCACTACCCACAATCATACCATCAGCCAGCCATGCTAGACCTGGTCGTGGGCCGGGGTCTATTCCAAAAACCAATTGTACTGCATTATCAAAACCACGGGATGCCTGAATCGCTCTTTCCACTGCAATCTCAATATTCTCTTCCGTAGCAGGAATATCTCCATCTTTTACCTCTTCAGGAGATGTGAGTAGAACATCTTCCCATTGGTCATCGAGGTGAAGCAAGACAAAATTACATTCTCGGCGTTTCAATTCTCGCATCAAATGGAAAGAAAGGCGGAAATCCGCAGTTCTAACGGCTATTCGGCGCACATACCTTCCTAACCGTAATCACGCTTCAATGTGACGCGTAAACATAGATATCATCAAAAGCACTTGACAACCATTGTATAATGTGTCAAGCCAATATGAAAGAGAACTTCGTGCTGTACTTGCGGGCATTCCGAAAGGAGTAGATGCGGTGACAAGGTCTTGCGACCCTATCGCAAAAGCTAGTGCAAGACAAGTTATTGACAGGCCGTTTTTGGTAGTAAGGGCCGCTGGTTCAGGGATGGAGGGCAGTGGAGATTTGTTGGCACTTCGAGGCGACATATGTTTCCCGATCGAAGTAAAGTCATCAAAGAAAGCCAAAACTGTACCTCTCAGGACGCACATGGGACCCAATACCAATCGATGATTTACGAAGGAAAGAGATGTGAGTTAATGCCATCTATATGCCTACAGGTTGAAGGGTGTAAGAGGAGACTCATGGCGCATATTCCGCGTAGAGGTCGGCCGGCTAAGTGGGCGATTAGGAATACTAGACAAGGCGAATACCCGAACTACCGCTAACCCGTAATGGCAAGCCAGTTCCTAGATTGGGAACAAGGTATGCCTCTGCACCGATTTATCTCATTGGTCTGTAGGAAATCGACAACACCAACTCTGGAATCCTTAGATAAGCGAATCAAAAGAGATCGATCTCAGAAAAGAAGAGACCGTAACGATGCATCATCGCAAATGCGAATCACAGATATGGTGCCCCGATAAGGAATACCATCAACGATAAATAGTAGCAGTAGATGACGATAATGACGATGCTTTACTTGGGAAACATGGTCAACCCACAGCGGATGCATTTTGTACAATCCAGTTTTCTTTCCAACATTACGAAGACCAGACATCATTCCATGAACCATGTCTTTGAACAGATGCCCGCCATCAAATGGAATCATTGGGAATAGGTTAGTAAATCCAAGAAGTATATTCACCCATATCAGCCAAAATAATAGATTCACAATAAACAACAAACCTGCAAGTCCAATCAAAGAAGATAGCCAACCATCACCAGAGTCAAGCATCTTTTCTTGAGCAGGGTTAATCGCAACACCTTGGTTTTCGAATGGCGTAATTAGAATATTCAATATGTCACTTGGTACACTTATTACGTAGCCAAGTGCACTTGTTTCAAAGTCTGGATGAGTCCAACCTGCTAGACGGTCAACTCCTGCCGTTCCACCCGCTATGGCTTGTACTCCGAGGAATGCATCACCTTCTTCAACACCCATCGATTCTAATGCCTCAACATCCCAGCCTAGGTCGAGATAATACGCATACTTGTCAGTAAGGTTAACTTGAATCGTCTCTTGACTTCCATTGCTTTGCCGTATGATTTCCATTGGTACGGTTTGACTCGCAGTAAGACCATCCATCACGTTTACAAAATCTTGAGCGTCACCAATTTGTGAGCCATTGATTGCAATAATTACATCCCATGGTTCTAATCCTGCTTCTGCAGCACCAGATTCAACAATAATTTTGCTTGAATGAACTCCTGGGTCTGCCGGTTCAAATTGACCAGCAACTTGCCCTAAGATAATTAGTAAAATAAACGCAGCAAATATGTTGGTTGCTGGTCCTGCTGCGAACATTCTCTGCCTTTCTCTACGAGGTGAATTACTAATCTCTGAATATTCAGGTTCAGCAAATGCTCCTAGGGGGAGTGGTCCTGCCATCAATAGTCCGAAATTACGTACACGCATTCCATGCGCTCTAGCTTGAATACCGTGACCAAATTCATGAATCACTAGGCAGATAACAAACGCTATTACTCCCCATCCAAGAGGAATAATAGGGCTTATTCCAGGGATTGCAACCATCTCTGATAAAGGCCGGGGCTCTGCTTGGTTTCCGAGGATAATAGCAGCAAAGATTGCAAAAATAATGAATGCTGAAACAATGAACATCGCACCCCAGCATACCCAAAGTGAAACTTCCCCATAGGCGCGCCAGAATCTTCGAGGTTTGGAGATGAACTCCAAAGTTTTCTTCCCCCTTGATGTACGAAGCATCAAGACCATGCCGAAGAGGACACGAGAGGCATTCCACTCGTCGAGTTTTCCACTGCTCTCCCAATATTTTAGAAGGAAATACCATGCTATTAGCACAATAAGGAACAGTTTCCAATCAGCCTCAATGGCTAGAAAACCGCTTCCCATGTACCTGCGAGTAATCGCTTACACTTCAATCTCATGTCGTATGGTTCTTGAGGGAGGTCCGCCTGGCACTGATATGGACGCAACCGAACGTGAAGTTCGAGTGTGGATTGAACAGGCATTTGGCGAGGATGCAGTCAACCTTTCAATCTGGACAGAAGAAGACGAAATGGTCCAGGTTTTATTCCGTCTTACAGACAAAGTTGTAGTTTCTGATTTGTCTTGGGAAGAAGATGTCATCGTAGAAGAGTCCTCATTAATTATCAATCTTTCAAATTGGCAACCAGGCTCAATTCAGACCCGAAGAATGCCAGATGGTTTGGTAAGATTCAGACATCGCTCTAATGAGATAATGCTAGCCGCTAGGGTTCGTGCTGCAGAATGGGCAGGTGCTCTGTTAGAAGAGTGGCTGATGGATATGCGTGGAGATGCAAATAAACCACGTGGGCGACAACGCAGAATTTCTGATTTGAAAAGAAGGCGTGATACGGTTGCACGTATGCTTGACCAAGCAGATTTAACTTCGATTAAAGATGAAATTACGACTACTGAAATTCGTCTTACTAGTGCTGATGAACGCTTATCGGGAAAGCGTACGTGATCATTCTTCTTCACTAGAACCATAGATTTTAGCAATTGCATTTTCACGTTCTGCTTCAATCATTTCAGGTGAATTGCGTAATATTTTGTTGATTAATGGTTCAATTAACATTGGGGTGGCCAGAATTGCACCGATAAATAGAATCAGAAATATGAATGATGAGCCGGGTACTTGACTTATCCCTGGTGAATCGCCTCCACTAACCATTAGTTTGACGGTACCCAACCATGGGATTTCAGCACCTGATATACCGATAACCCAATCTTCCTGTATTGGTCTAATCATCCCGCTGTGTAATGATGATAGCCCTTTGGCGAATTCAAAAACACCTTGATCATCATTGCAATTATTATTATCTCCAAGTGTGATAAAACCTGGATTGGCAGGAGTATAATTTTCAACACCAAACCATTCAGAACCATGCTGTGCGGCAATTCCATCACAAGCATACTCTCCAATTCCATTACCATCGAATACCAAGTTGATAGAATCAACGTCTATCTGGTCGGAACCGAGAACAGACCAAGAGGTAATACACTTATCTTGCCATAAAACAGCACCTTCTAGACAGCCGCCATCTTCGTTAGATGGCGTGGATTGCCCAATCTCTATTTTGAATAAAGCGCGATGGATAATCGGTGTACTCTCGCTTTCTCCATTTCTCTCATAGATGATTACATCACCTGCCATTCCTAATGACTCGTAACCAAAATGTTGTGATTTCGGACTTGTTGCCTCCGCGAAAGTGATGATAATGCTGTCTTCAGGTGAGTGTACTAGAACTAAATCTCCTGCATCGATTGTACCTACCTCTCCGCCAGAATCATGTTGCATCGAATTAGATTCTACAACAACTAACGGTGGCATAGAGCCAGTATGGGCCCACATAGCAAGTACGAGAAGACCTATCATTCCTGCTGCGAGAATAATCTCACGGACAAGTGTACGCATCGGGTCGTAATCTCCCATCGTTACTACCCAGTGGTCAACTCTTCTTCAATCCCTTCTCTTGAAGGTACAATATCCATGCTTCTTGATGGCCGCCTCCAAGAATACGTGCGGCTTCATCTCCGTCACCTTTCAGTTTACGCAGTTCCGACATTGATTTTGTTGTCATAATGGCATTTAGAGATTTAGCACGAGCATTTAGATTCAAGAAGGTTGGAGCCGATATTGCAAGTCCGATAAATCCAATTACAATCAAAACAATTGATGTTCCAGTATATTCTCTAAAAGATTCATTGTCCTGTAAAAACATCAACTGCGTGGCTGACATTACTGTAAGTAACGAGGATGCGAAGGTCCCAGTCCCTGAAATTCTTAGTTGATTTCCGTGTTGATTGTTCCACCAGCCCATAGGTCTCACCTGCTTAGCGAATAGCGCCCTCATTATTCCCATTTTGCTATTTTGCTTATTCTGACGTGACGGAGTATTGTTCAAATGTAAAGAACCCGCGTGGGCCGGAGGCCCACAGTGGTAACAGGTGACATTAAGATGCAAAAGTCTCTATTCTTAACTACATTATTCGTGATGTCAGTAATCTCTCCTATCGCTTTAGCAGGCGTCACTGAAACACAATTTCAGGACGGCTCAACATCCTACACACATACATTTTCAGGTACCGGAAGTGGTTTCGCTGGAAACCTCACATTCCCTTACGGGTCTGAGGTAACTTCGGCTTCATTTGATTTGTCAGGACAACCATCTTCGACAACTTGGGGCAACTTATCGACAAATTCAGAGTTTGGCGGAGCAGGAACAGGAACATGGTCAGGAGTCCCCCCTGGTTTCTCATACGGAAGTAGAAGCAATCTCGAAGTTGGAAATGACCAAGTTGAATTGGTTGGAACTCTAACTACTACATTGAACGGGATTGACCGTTCTACCGAGGCTACCTCAACTGAAACGATCAACAACACTGGCGGATTCGCTTCAAACGGCGACCAAGGATTCATTGGAGCTACTAGCAAACAGACTAGCAAATCATTGTCCTCTTCAACATCAAATTACAGAGGTTTCGTTGTTGTTCACGATGATGAATACCATTCCTCTACATATTCTAGTGGATCTATTTATACAACTCCTGTAATCAAAAAGTACGACGTTAACAATGGAAGTTACATGGGAATTGCTAGTATTAGTTCAGGCGCATGTACCAACACTCAACCGATGTACTCTACCTATGATGGAACAAGTGATGGTGAAGGCAATGCTTGGACAGTGTCTTACAGTTACCGTCTGTTGGTAAAGTGGTCAATCTCATCTGGCGGTGATTGGACATGCCAAAACACCTATTCATATTCAGGAAGTTACTACCCAGTGGGTGTAGATATCGATGAAGATTCAGGACGCATGTTCCTGTTAATGCAATTGTCAGCATCTCCAAATTATAACAGATATTTGTATGAAGTTAATCCATCTAATCCAACATCTATCAATGGAAGTTGGCTACTGGGTTCGAGAGTCGACTTGGGAGATACAAGCACTCAGGCAAGTGGATTAGTAGTAAATCTTCCAAAAATAGTGACCAATGAATATTCTAATTCACGTGGCTATCACAACCACTTCACAATAGATGGGCAATTTGTTGAAAGAATTGGTAAGATTTTAATCAACGGCGGAGGGCATTATGGAATGGACGAATTGGGTGACAATACATTTGGTTTCCAGTGTTTTTACTCTTCATACTGCAATCCAAACCTTAACAAAATACAGAGAGAAGGTACAGGAGCAATTTATGATTACAGAACACCATCTTCTGCCTCATCGGTTGTCACAAGCAAGACAACAACTCTCACCAAACAAATCTCTGAAATCACAGTTTCTTCACTAGTTGGATTCATACCTGCTAACACCAGTATTGAATTACAAGTCTCAAACGATGGGGGTGTTACGTGGAAAAACGGCGTTTTCAATCAAAATTTAATCTTCACGAATCCGGGTTCAAGTATAGTTTGGAAGGCTTACTTAAACGGCACCTCTAGTGAAACGCCAGTTCTAGATTTCGTATCCCTGTCCTATTCTACCTCGTATCAAACGAGTGGATATTTCCAATTACGTTCTAGCTATTACTCTGGAAATGCTCCAGTAGCAGTTACTGCTTGGTGGAATGCTACAACTCCAGCTGGCTCAAGTCTCACAATAGATTTACAAGATTCATCGACTAATGCATTTTCATTTAGCGGAGATTCACAGACAGTCACAATGACAAGCGGGTATCTGTATATCATTGCAAGATTCACGACAAGTGGATCTACGACTCCAACGCTTGATGATTTGAATATCGCATTACATTCAGATGCTCCAGAACAGGTTGGCATTGACATTGGTTCAGATGGAAGAAATGAATGGACAAGTCCAGGAGTACTTCTTGGAACCACAACCCAAAGTGGAGACAAATTTGTCGACGCATTCAATGACATAATTCCAGATAATGGCTCAGGTTCAATTGTCATTCCTATTGATATAAGTTCTCAAACAACAGGAATTGTAGTTCTAGAGAGGTTTAGTGTAACCTACAAAGTCAATACTGTAAACCTAGACATAAGTATTCCAGATGGAGAAATACTCCATGAGAGAAATAATCCATACGAAGTTGTTACCAGACATATCGTTGGAGATGGGACGAATAATTACATTCAATCAGCAACGTTGTCATTGTTAGCCAGTCCTGCCTCTAGTGCTCCAACATTAGAATGGCAAGACGGTGATATCTTCCCTTCTCCAAATGACCCGGATGATTGGATTGACGTAGATTCATCCTCTTGGTCAAATCTTAATAATGGAATTTTAGAGATACACTGGTTATTCCATGTGACTTCTAATTTCCCTGACCAAGAAAATGTCCGTTTCAGAACAAATTGTATCGACAATTCAGGAGTAAACGGCAAGCAACCAGCCGCAATTACTAGCAACACGGGTTTGAAGGCAAACAATTCATTCGGCCTAGGATGGTTGAACATTAGAGATAATGATGGTGAAGTAACCTCTAATGATGTAGAAGATGGAAATTGGGTGGCAGCAGGAGAAACTCTTCACTTCCAAGGTGCAATGTGGTTTGCAGATTCTAACGATGCACCAAAGGATAGTGCATTTGATGTCAGAATTGCTCAAAATGGATTCGTTCAAGCAGGTTGGAGGGATACTTCGAATGTCAATGGTTCATTCTTCATCTCGATAGTAATGCCAGATATCGATGTTGAGTCAGGACTAACATATGAGATTCAAACATATAATGAGCGAGATGCTAGTAAAGTTCTAGCATCAAATCCGGATTGGTTTAGAACCTACAAGGTCGATGCAACATCGCCTGAAGCACTTGAAACTCATCCCTTAAATGATGCATATGAAGCAGCAGACGACTCTCAAAAAGTTAGTATTAAGATTGCAGATGCAGTTGGAGACCCAAAAGAGTTGACTCTTCATTACTGGGTTGAAGTCGACCATGACCTAAACCGAAATGGTGAAGCCGACCCTAGTGAATATGCAACCAAAGTTGTTGTTAACGAAACTGAAGCGGACATGAAGACATTCTCTACAACCATAGACCATTCACGTAACTCAAATATGGGTCGAGTCTCATACTACTGGGATGGTGGGGACAGTGCAGGTAATCCTCTACATCACACTACAATAATCGACGATGAATCATATTCTTGGGAATCTGGACCTGGTTTCGATTCTGATGATGGAACATTCAGAAGTAGAAAAGATTCCAGTGCAATCTTCACTGGCTTAGAATGGCTCAGTCATAATGATGGAGCCCCAATATTTGCAGGTACTGAACAAACAATCTCTCTTGGATTAATTGATGCGAACACTGCAATTGACTTCGAATATATTGACTTAGTCTTTGACTTTGAAGGACCTGATAGCGAGGTAGACCAGCAAAGAATCTCCTATTATGGAATTACAGATACATTCGAAAGTAAATCCGATTTTATCAATCTTGCAACCAGTTCAAATATGGTTGAGACTACAAATGATTCGGGAATGCCTTGGATCTTAGTAGACTATGATTTTACGATTAGTTGGGATTGGCCTGATGAAGATATTTCTGATATCGCTTTAGAATACAAAGAGAGAGGAAGTGAATTCCCTACCAGGCATATTATTGCAGAACACACATTCGTAGTAGAGAATGATCTGGTACTGGATGCATCATCATTCTTGGTTGAAGACATCAGTGAACCAAGAACTGGATTAGTTGCTGATGGTAGTAGGGTTAGAAACGATGACAGGCTAGAATTTACAGGCAAAGTCGTATACGAAGGAAGTAATGTTCCAGCGCCAAATAATGCCGCTATTGTTATCGAAGTGTTTGACGGAGAGAGCATTTGGTCAGACGGTTCACTTGATGATGACGGTGGATATTCCGTCGAAGTACCTCTATCACATGCAGAGACTCTGAAATCATCTCCAACGCGAACATGTCTAATCTCTATTGGAGGAATACCTGGGAAGGGAGAAGACATGACCGGGCAAACTGTTTCCACCACATTGAGAGTAGTGGTAGATGACACTGCACCTCGAGTTGTAAGTAGAACAACACCTCTGAACACAGTCGATATTTCAGCTAATACTGACCTAACAAAGATTCAAGTTGAATTCTATGGAACAGAAGATGCAGATATGACTGGGTCGGAACAAATTGTTCATTGGGTAATGCGCGACTCTAGCCGAACTCTAACTTTGGGTGCTGGAAATGCAGTTCTAGGAATGCAACAAGATGGCCAGAGCGTTATCTGGACAGGGACTGTTGACCTAACCGACGATGGAAAAATATCTCCACGTGAAGGAGACTGGGTCGGATTCTATCTAACAGGTTATGATTCTGCAGGAAATGAATTCCCAGTAGTTTCTAATTCTGAAGCGAGCCCTATCGCTGAAGTTGCTGCTGATGATACTGACTTTGAACGCCAATGGGTACGCTTAGGCGCAAAGGGGCCACAATTGAAAATAGAATCAATCTCACTTTCTGATGACCACGTAGCACCAGGACAAGAAATCAAAATAACCGCTGGAATTCATAACGTGGGCGGAGAAACGAATTCACAGTTCAAGGTATCATTCTATGCAGGAGACTCAATCGTACCATTTGACACAGCGACTCTCAATAAAATTGGGGCTGGAGAACTAATTCCAGTTACAGCAACATGGGAATCTGAAGAAGGAGTGGACAGAATCAGAGTAGTTGTCGATCCTGATGATGTTATCGTTGAAGTCAATGATGATGATAATTCTGCAGAACACAAGGTCGAAATTGTCTATGTCTCCTATATGGGATGGTTCGATTCAATTCGTGAACAACCTCTCATTTGGTTATTCTCGATTCTATCTGTAATCGTCTTAGTAGGAATTGGAATAACGGCCAATCGTACAGCGATTTCTCACAATGAAGAATCTCTCTATGGTGAAGACTGGGAAGAAGAAGATGATGAAGATGAAGAGGATGATGACGACGATTATGACGAGGACTACTGATAGTTCTCTGAATCGTTGCCCTATTGAACCAGTGACATAGCCCATTCGCTATGGCCGATGGTGTCTTCTCCAAACTTGAAGACAGTCTTCAGAAGGCTCTCGATGAGAGAAAATGGAGCCCAACACCCGTTCAGCAGGTCACTCAAGATGAAATTGCGGCAGGTCATGACAGGCTGGTTGTAGCACCAACCGGCTCGGGTAAAACGATGGCTGCAATTCTTCCATTGCTTGACCGTTGTCTACGTGAAGAGTGGGCCGGAATGTCAATTCTTTACATCACTCCTTTACGAGCCTTGAATCGTGACGTGGACAGAAGACTCGAAGAGATTACTTCCGCCGTTGGTCTTAGTCTGGGGTTAAGGCATGGTGATACTCCTCAGTCTGAGAGAAACAAACATGTTCGAAAACCTCCCAATGTAATGATTACAACACCAGAGACTTTCCAATTGATGTTTACAGGTTCAAAGTTACGTGAATTATTACGTACCGTAAAAGCGGTTGTAATAGATGAAATTCACGAAATGGCAAATGGCGAAAGGGGTTGGCAATTGTCGGTTGGGTTATCTACGGCTCGAGGCTTTCAAGGGCTCGAAAGTACAACGCATAGGCCTCTCAGCAACCATCGGTAACCCCGAACAAGTCGCAAAATGGCTTTCCAATGATGCTGAACCTATTGTTGCAAAAGCACCTCGTTATACCGAACTATCGGTTGATGCAATAGTCCAATTACCTGAAGATGAAATCGGTTCACTTGAATTGGCCATATCTCCAAGAGCGCATGCAACCTTGAGAGGATTGGCCGATATTGTCTCGAAAAAGTATCCCTGCTTGATTTTCGTAAATTCAAGAAATAGTGCTGAAACCGTATCTCAGAGATTACAAGCAATCGCCCCTGATTTAGCGATTGGAGTGCACCATGGTTCCTTAGCAAAGGAAACCAGGGCGCAAATGGAAGATGATTTACGAGAAGGTAAAATTCAGGGTTTGGTATGTACGTCCAGTCTTGAATTAGGAATTGATGTGGGAAGTGTGAACCACATCATTCAGATTCGTTCACCGCGTTCAGTCGATAGGATGCTTCAGCGAGTAGGACGAGCTGACCACAGGCTGGGGGGAATTGGTAGCGGTAATTTACTAGGTTGGGAAAGTGATGACCTAATCGAAGCCGCTGTAATTGCTCGCAAAGCAATTGCTGGTGAAATTGAACCTGTTGAATGGAGGGATAAACCCCTCTCTGTTGCTGCAAATCAAATTGTCATGATGGTCCACAGCCATGGGGCTTTACCAATTGATGCGATTACTGAGGCGATATCTGGGGCGGCCACAATTCGAAAACTGGCGAAGGGAAGATACCATTGCCATAGGTAACGTACTAGCTGATGGCTGGGTCATTCGTTGTGCAGAAGACCCAAAGGATGTTCCTTGGTACAGATGGCCTCATGATGTCTGGCAAGAACTAATTCGAACTTCAAAGAATTCACTACCCGAACAGCCTAAACTTGCATTTGATGAAAAACCAAGCGAAGACCTCGCTAAACTTTCATTCGATGCACCTGCAATATTTGCTAAAGGTTGGATTAGTCGTTCAGGAAGAACAAGGCAATGGGTAACCAACCATCTTTCAATGATTCCCGATAAGCAATCCTATCGGGTTAGAGATGCAGTTACTCGTAAGAGCCTAGGTAATGTTGACGAGGCTTTCGTACTTTCACTAAGTGACGGTGGTGAAGAACAAGATGGTCGCCAAAGAAGATTCGTCATGGCTGGAAGAACATGGATTGTAATCGATGCCGACCCCGAGAAAAGTGAATTGTTGGTCGCGCCAGTATCGGACCAAGGACATGCACCTCAATGGGTAGGAGAACTGCCTCCAACACCAGCTGAAATAGCCCGAGAGTCAGGAAGACTGCGCAGATTATTTGCAATCGATTTGGGCCTGATGCAGGATGAAAAGAGTCACACAAATCGATCCAGCAGGGCTACTCAGTGGCATATTCGAAACTTGGAAGACTATCCCATAAATGGTGAGGCAAAGGGACTTCTAGCAGACATGGTAACCACACATTTCAATTCTGCAAATATGATTCCTAGTGAGACGACTGATAACGATTGAAGATAGAGAGGAGGCACTAATCATCAACTCCTGTCAAGGGAATCGAATCAATGAGGCGATAGGACATTATTTGCTCGCAATGGCAAGTACACGCTCAGGGAAATGGGGTCGCCTGGTAGTTGAGCCTTGCAGGATATCACTACAGAGTAGGAGTGGCGTCAGGCCTGCAGAATTGATTGAATGGTTATCGGAAACCCCGCCTGAGGCCCTCGAGGGGGTTCTCTCGGTAACATTACCCAATTCTAGAGAAGTAAGGTGGAGATTTGCCCAAGTTGCAAAGGTCTTCGCGAATCTTACGCCACGGGGTAGACCCTCGGAAAATCAACCTTCAAGTCGCTGCTGAAAAAGTACCGTGGCACCCCGGTTATGAACGAGGTTCTCGGTAAACTATTCCATGAACGGATGGACATACCTGGGAGCAATGGATGTCCTGCGCGGAATCCAATCGGGACTAGATTGGACTAGAGGTTACAGCTAGCAGGACCACTTGGAATCTCCAGCCGGTCTGAGAAGGATTTGCTCCTACCAAATTTCGATAATAAGCAGGTTCGGGCCAGGCTCGAAGGGCGGCTAATGAATGAAAGAGCCGCTCTGTGCTGCTTGCGATGCAGTGCAGTAAGGCGGTTTAGAGTTGCAAGGTATCCCGAAATGAGGCGACGCTAAAAAATGTCTAAAATGCGGCGGCAAAATGCTTGGCATGCATGCGCGAAGGCCTCGAGAAACAGTTGGTAACCTGGGTAAACTCTGATGACGCAAAAGAACGAGATCAGCATGATGAAGAACGCCCAAGCCGTTGCAAACAGAGGGATGGATGCCATACTGGCTTTGATGGGCAGAGGAGTTGGCGAAGCGACTTGTCAGCGATTGATGCGTAAGGTACAGAGGGGCGACCTTGAAAGATTACTA
>CASICT010000017.1 GCA_949373265.1 Candidatus Poseidoniaceae archaeon
GTTTGATTGATGGTGATTGGCTGATGGCTAAGACTGGTCTTAATCCAGGCCCCAAATTAGGTCGTTTGAAGGACTGGTTGTATCGGATTCAGATTGAGCGTTCATATACCAAAATCTCGCAAATTGAAACAGCACTATGTACAATTCATTGGAACCATGGAGACCCCTCCGATTGGCCTAAACCTGAATGGCCATGAAACCCGCACATTATTGTGCGATTGGTTAGTCGTGTGTACAATGTCCGAAGTTGAAGGCGGCAAAAGCATCTTTGGGATTCTCGGTGGAATCTCTCTTTTCTTAGGATTTGCATTCATGGCTTTGAGCCCGGGAATAGGCATAACTTGCTGTTTATTCGGCTTTTTCGGATTGGCCGCTAGTGCAATTTCATCTTCGTCTGCATCTGTAAACGGTGCTGAAGGTAAAATGGTTCTCAAGCAAGGAACTGATGGACAATGGAACTGGGTTGCAAATTCTGCTGAATCTAATCAACAAATAGATCAAGCAGGAGCAACGCAGTATAATGATCAGACGAATCAAATCCTATCCAGGAGTAGTCACTGAAGTACGCAATGGAACTAAACTTGAAGATTTAGAGCCAGATGAACTTAAGATTTTAGCAAGCACCTATGGTATTAACGGTGGAACTAAGCAACAAAAAGTGAATGCACTAATTGATTCAGAACTTGCCAGTAAGGCCCTGAAACTATCTGCATTGGGTGCTGCTAGTGGCCTGGGAGTAATCGGTACTGCTAAGATGGTAAAAGCAGGTAGAGAACGTACTATTGCAAGAGCAGAAGAGGTGCGAGAGCAGGCTAAAGATAAATTACAAGAGAATATCGACACAACTCGTAGTAAAATCAATTCTAAAATACCACTTAATCAAAATGGTGAAACTCCCGAAGACATGGCAAGAAATATTGTTATGCAACAATTATCTAGTAAGATCAAGGAAATGGATTTGACTCCTGAGAAATTGATTGAATTAGCAGATTTAGATAATGATGGTAAAATTGACATGGATGAGATTACAGTCGCTCTATCATCCATTATGGGCGTTTCAGTACCTGCATTTATCGTGGTTAATTCTTTCAAAGAAATTGACAAGAGTGGAGATGGCAAAATAGATTCTAGTGAACTTTATCTACTGTGGAAAAACCTTGGAATTGAAGTTGTAGAAGACGATGATTTTGAAGAAATTGATTCTGTAATGGAAGAGATTACTATTGACCAAATAGTCACTGAAAAGGGTCTTCGAAGAAGTGCCAGAACATACCTCTGTAGAATCTGAACAAGTCGACGAAGTGGATAAGCTTACAGAAAATGATGCAAGTAATATTGAATTGACAGATGGTATAGACACTGTATTTGAAGAATTTATTGCCGAAATGGAAAATGCGAAGTTTTCGAGTGAAAGGCGTAAACTAATGGCTAGTCAGGTTACAGAATATCTGGTTAATTTACGTATTACAAAGGTCGAAAGAACATTGATTGGAGACAAAGAGTACCGCGGTGGCCAATCGGTACATGCACTGATTGACGGAGGACCATATTCCGGAATCGTGAAAATTCCAATTTCATATAACGAGCAGATCCTCGAAATGAGGACAGGAGATCAGTTCAAGGCCTTGGTAAGACTGACTGACTTCTCATCTAGCCTCAAGCGACCTGTACTGGAAGCAAGTTCATTGAAGTGATTCATCTTCCTTTCTTAGCAAGACTGCTGCTGCAATTGCAGCAGATATAGAAGGCACTGATAAAAATGGCATAAAAGACTCATCATCTTCTTCCGTTTCAATAATAACAGGTTCTTCAGTAGTATTGTTTTCGGTTGCAGGTAATGGGGTTACTATTATTTGTCCAACCATTCCTAAACTTCGGGTGTGGTTCACAATAATATTCGAACGTTCCATTCAATCCAGGTACGAACACGAATCGATAATCTTCGCCGGATTTTGTATCACCTGAATCAAAGGTTTCATTCTCTTCAACTGCATTGTGAGGAAGTATTTGTCCCATCCCAGAAAAAGCGTACAGCATCACCTTCTGAAATTGTTACAGATGATGGACTAAAGCGAAGATTGGTACTATCCACTGTGATGATTGTGTCTACTGTACTATTATGGGCACTAACAGCTGGCACCGCACAAATTAGGGCTAACATTACAATTGCAAGTGTGACTCTCATAACCTAAGTTAAATTGACATCATACTTATGGTCTTGTTTCGCTATATATGTTTAAAAAAAGTCTTAACAAAAAGTATCACGAAAACAGACGTTCAAAAGGGGAAGGAGAATAATCGCTCCATGAAACTTACTTTATCTGCAGCAACTCTTGCTCTTTTGTTGATGCTTAGTGCTGCAACAGGAGCGGTTTTAATCTCGATAAATCAATCAGAATCCGCCACATCTGGAAAGTTTACTATTGGAACGCCTGTCTCTTATGGAATAAATGAATATACCCTTGTTGAAATTGATGAAGGAGATAACGATGAGGAAGAGGTTATCGTTGAAAGACCTCATGAATTTGAATTCTTAGCAAATAATGGAGGGGATGTTGTTACTTGGGATTTTGGTGATGGCTCGACTGGAACTGGATTTACAATCAATCATTCTTACGTTGAACCCGGATTTTATACTGTAATAGCCACCTCATCCTCGGCTGAAGAAATTGAGTTGGCAAGTTTAATGATTACAGTCGAAAGAAAGGCAACTGTAGAATCAGACAATATGGAATGCGTTTGTGCCCCAACAGCAAAATCGACAATTGTAGATTTGATTCCTTTAGTAGGAATTACATCATTCGAAGGAATTGTAACCGTTGTACATGACGGTAGTAGTGAATCTTGCTCTCTCCGAAATCCCCTACAGGAATGCCATGTACGTGTAATAATGGAAAGGACCCTAGATGGCTCAATTATCGGCCAAGAAGTCCTCTATGATGACACGTTTCGAACCAATGAACACAATGTCCCTTTCGAACTAGACAACGTTGAACTTGAGATTGGAGAAGGTCTGCAACTTCGCCTCGAAACCGATCAAGCACGAGATTGGCACAAGCCTAGTACCTCATGGAGCATGACTGCCCCTGTGTGATTCATTTGTTTCGATAATTCCAGAATAGTTACAGGTATTTATACAGATTCTGTGTCGTATTAATTGGGTGACGTAAATGACATTTGATCCAGAGTATGAGCCATTCTTCCAACCTCCAGGTTGGATCGTGGGCCCTGTATGGCTGGTCCTTTACACCTGCATTGCTATAAGTTTCAGTACTACATTGAGTAAACGAGATGAGTTAGATAACTACTGGATAATTGTGTCTTTATTTATCATTCAACTCGCTCTGAATTTGATTTGGCCATCTGTGTTCTTCAATTCACAACGATATCTTCTTTCATTGATTATGCTTGTTTTCATGATTATATTTACATTAATCTATGCGTTTTTGATTTACAAAACAATACCTTACGCCTCTATGTTAGTATGGCCTTACATAGCATGGGTTTCTTTTGCAGCATTAATCAATGCCGCCTATTACATTGAAGCGCGGGGCTGATTTCCGAGCCATCCATTTGATTGCCATTTGTGGATTTGATGATAACTACTCCTCCAATAGACCACGTTTGCTAAGCAATGATGCAAAGAGGAACTGCTAAGAACGAACCAGATACACCGGAAACTAGGGGAAGGGAAATGAAACTTAGACTCCATCAATTTCTTTCCAAATGTGGTGCGTTTTCATCGAAAGGAGATGTCAAGCAAGCCATCTGGAGTGGCGATGTTACAGTCAATGATTCGATTGTGAAACATATCGCCTATGAATTCAACCCCGCTAAGCGTGCCGTCAAGTACCGAGGCAAGGAGTTGTTTCTACCTAAAAACGATGTATATTTCCTCCTCAACAAACCCTCTGGATGTATTTGCTCTCGCCTCAATTCACAAGAACTCGAACATAACAAAACCTCTGTCTATGAGATATTTCGTGATTCTGTAGAACCTTCAATATACGAATCCCTAGTCACCGTCGGCCGACTTGATGAAGAAACAACCGGACTGCTACTGGTTACCACCGATGGTAAATTAGTCCATTCTGTAACCGACCCAAACAAGAAAATTAGGAAAACCTATCGCGTGACGACATTGGATGAAATTACTGAAGCTCAACTTGAATCAATTCGTCAAGGAGTAGAAGTATCCGTCACAGAGTATGGTTCATTAGAAGAATTCAAAACTCGACCTGCAACCATTGAATTAGAGCATGAAACAAGTGCTGTTTTGACCATTGATGAAGGCAAGAAAAGACAAATCCGTAGAATGTTTACAACCCTTGGAAACCATGTGACCTATTTGCATCGGTTGTCAACGGCTAGAATGGTGCTGAAAGACTACAATCTCGAACCAGGAGAGTTTTGCACCGTTACACCTGAAGATATTGAACTTTTTACCTCGAATTGATCATCGGGTAAGCCTTGATGATTTTTCCGTGTACTTTGGATCTCTGTTAGTCAATTAGGATTTCACCATCTTCTTTCGTGTCCAAGAGGAAGCAACTTCCAACCGAATTACCACATCTAATTGTTCAGGGCTGAATTGCACGTGCTATGACAATACGCTGAACTTCCTGAGTTCCTTCATAGATTTGAGTAATCTTAGCATCTCTGAAGAAACGCTCGACTGGGAACTCCTTGGTATATCCATATCCACCCAGAACTTGAATTGCTTTTTCAGAAACCCACATTGCAGTATCTCCTGCAAACAACTTAGCCATACTAGCTTCTTTAGTGTGCCTTGGCCCACCATTTTCATAGTGTTCTTCCTTAGCCCACGAGGCTCTATAGACCAATAGGCGTGCCGCATCTATGCGGGTTGCCATGTCTGCAAGGTAAGATGTTATCATCTGGTGATGAGCGATTGGTTTTCCAAATGCTTCTCTTTCATGAGCATACTTTAGAGCAGCCTCATATGCACCTTGAGCGATGCCTAGAGCTTGTGCTGCGATTCCAATTCGAGAATTATCTAAAGCATTCATTGCGATTGCGAAGCCTTTACCTGAACCTTTCAGAACGTTCTCAACTGGTACTTTGCAATTCTCTAAGACAAGAGTGCAGGTATCGGAAGAGCGGATTCCTAACTTATCCTCTTTCTTGCCAACTGTAAATCCTTCAAACGATTGCTCTACGATGAATGCTGTAGAACCCCCGTGTCTCTTTGTTCCATAATCAGGATGGTCGACATCTTTAGCAAATAACACATAGATTTGGGCTTGCTCACCGTTGGTAACCCACATTTTCTCTCCATTGAGTAGGTAGTGAGTCCCGTCATCTGATAATTTTGCCTTGCATACCATTGCAGCAGCATCTGTACCTGCGCCTGCTTCAGATAGAGAATATGCTCCGACTTCGCCAGCGGCGAGCCTTGGCAAATAGTTCGCCTTCTGTTCATCGTTACCATGAAGTGCGATTGTTTTGGAACATAGTCCAACATGAACACAATACATTACCGCAAACGAAGGATCTACGCGTGCTAGCTCTTCGATGATGATAGATTCAGAGATATCATCTACTGGATTCCCTCCATATTCTTCTGGGATTGTAATGCCCTGGAGCCCATAATCAAGGAACTGCGCCCATTCTTCAGCAGGAGGTATCTGGTTGGCATCTCTATGATCTATGGTCGGAGGTAAGACCGACTCAGCGAAGTCTCTTACAAGTTCTCGAATCATCTCTTGCTCGTCTGTCTCCTCGAAGCGCATGTTACAGGCCAAAGGGCTAGAGCATTTTAGGCATACCCTTGCATAATTCACTTCATGCAGTGTGTTCATATATCTGGTCTGAAACGGCGCTACAGGGTTGGGACCATGGACGAAGAAGTCATGGAATTTGGCATCGCACACAGTCGAAAGTATTCTAGGGACCATTTGTGGTACCAAGAAAAGGATGACAGGTTGGTAATTGGGCTATCTGATTATCTCGCAGCAGACATCGGAGAGATTCTTCGCGTTATTCTGCCGCATGCCGAAACTGAAGTCGATGAAGAGCAGAATTTATTCTCTATCTGGACTGCCGATGAAAAATTGACATTCCCAAGTCCGTTTGCAGGCCAGATCGCTGAAGTGAATGGTGAAGTTGAAATTAATCCAGAATTGGTTAACGATTCACCTTATGATTTGGGCTGGGTTGTAATATTGGATCCACACGATGTAGATATGGAAAATCTGCTTGAACCAGACGAATACGTCGACTTCCTAGCCGAAGACTGATTTTGAGACCTTCCGGTAGCCTCTTCAACGAGAGGCCGTGCGAGTGTTTAGTATGGACCTTGACCGCCACGACTTCCAACTCACTGAGTTGATTGAACGTATCAAAGGTCATGACCATCGTCTTATCGCTCTGCAGATTCCGGAAGGGCTCAAGATGCAGGCACTCGAAATGATGGATGAAATCGAGGATGAAACTTCGGCAAAAGTCATTCTAGCCGCTGATCCGTGTTACGGTGCTTGTGACTTAGTCCACGATAAAATGAAGTCGATGGGCGTCGAGTTAGTTGCACACATGGGACATTCTCAGATGAACATAGATTCTGGAATGCCGACTCAATTTATCGATGTTACATATGATGGTGATCCTGCCATCGACCCAGTATTGCCAATTTTAGCACAACACCGTGCGATTGCACAAGCTAGACTAGCAGAAGGAGATATCTCAGAGTTAAGTGAAGAAGAGGCACAAAACCGCTTCCTTGACGCCGTTGGCAGAGTTGCACCCCTCAAAGGTACCAAACTGGGATTAGTCGCTTCAATTCAACACTTACACCTAGTGTTTGACTACAAAGAACGTTTTGAAGCAGCGGGCTATGTGGTTGAAGTTCCAGTCGGTGGCGCCAGACTTACATTCCCTGGACAAGTTCTTGGATGCAACTATTCAGGTGATGATGACAAAATAGGCCACTACCTATTCCTTGGAAGTGGCGATTTCCATCCAATTGGCCTTGCATTACACACAGGTAAGCCCCTAGCAATGCTTGACCCATATACTGGAGATGCAAGCGAGATGGGTTCTGAGCGTATAGAAAGGATATTGAGGCAACGTTTTGGTCTAATAATGGCAATCCAAGAGGCTCAAAACTTCGCAATTTTAATCGGTGAAAAACCGGGGCAAATGCGTCGTAGCCTTGCTCTCAAATTGAAAAGAACACTCAAAAAGCATGGAAAGAAGGGGTATCTGTTAGCTTTAGAACATGTTGGACCTGAACTGATTGACTTCTATCCAGTTGATGCATTTGTCAATACAGCCTGCCCGAGAATAGCAATCGATGATTTCGTGAAGTACGCCAAACCTTTGGTTACTCCTTTCGAACTAGAAGTCGCTCTTGGGGAAAAGAAGTGGGAAACCGGTTATCAGTTCGATGAGATACCTTGAAACAACTTCTCAAGTTGAAAGTTCAATAACCATAGACGATAACCATCTGAAGTCATGAGTTCCTACTTGGACCGTATCGGCGCCGGCCTCATCCTCAATAGTCCAGAGGTTTTTGGTTTCGACTTCATGCCAGAACTTTTGGTTGGCAGAGAAGATATTCAAAGAGAACTTGCTGCTATATTCAGTAGTATAGCACACCCCGAAGGAACAGGTAGAGCTGTTGTAACAGGGCCTGTCGGTTCAGGTAAAACCGCTTTAGTAAGGCGCTTTTGTGACGACATCTTAAGACATCTAGATGGTAAAAGAAACATAAAAAGAGTTCATGTAAATTGCCGAAATGCAGCTACTGCTTCTAGAGTAATGCAAAAAATAGTCCAAGAATTAGACCCAGGCCACCCCGATAGAGGGCTGGGTGTTGGAGAATTACTAACAAGCCTCAGAAGAATGATGCAAAGTGACAATGCACATTTAATTGTGGTACTGGATGAAGTTGACCATCTTTTGCGACAATCTGGAGATGATGTAATTTACAAATTGATGAGAATCGATGAAGATAGAGATAAGGCTGGAACATTATCACTTATTTTGATTAGTCAAGAGCAAATTCTTGATTTACTTGAAGGTGCTGTAATTTCGAGAATGGGAAGAACAAATCATATTCGGATGCCACCATATGATGAATCTGGTTTGTTTAAAATCGTGTCACAGAGAAGGGATTTAGGATTAGTTAATGGCTCCTGCCCTGATGATGTATTGAATTTGATAGCCCAAGCAGCAGCTCCTTCAGGGGATGCTCGACAATCGATTGAATTGTTAGAAGGCGCTGCTAAAAGAGCCGAAACTGCAGGTCGGTCTCTGATTGAATCAAAGGATGTTCAAAGAACAGTGGTAACTATGCCAACAAATGTTGATTCTATGAATATTGAAGAAATACCCCCTCATGCTATGTTGATTTTGATCGGGATATGCCGTAGACTCAAGCGACAGGAAAATGTAACTAGTGGCGAGTCCGAAAAACTGTATCATGTTGTTTGCGAAGAGTATGACCAAGAACCAAAAGGTCACACTACATTTTGGAAGCATCTCAAGCGTCTGGCGCAAGAAGATATCATCGTAACTCGTACGGACAAATCTGATGTCGGAAGAGGCAGAACACAACACATCTCAATGCCCCATATGCTGCCTAGTGACGTTGCACGGCGCTTAGAAACACTGATTCCCACAAGACTGCGTAGGTGAAAGAAGAATTTTTGTTCGCACAAAGGGCCTAAATACCCGTCCTATGTCGGCAGGCTGCTCAAAGAGTTGATACCATGGCAGATACAACATTCGTCGCAGTAGTCAATGACACAAATCCCGCTAACGGCGGCCAATCTCACAACATGACTGTGAGTGGAAATAACCTCTCTCAATTCCTCGGTAGGAAAATAGGAGATGTTGTTGATGGAATATTCGTTGGAGAAGGTGAACAAACCCTCGCTGGATACAAATTAGAGATTACCGGCGGCTCCGATAAAACAGGAACTCCAATGCGCTCAGATTTGAGTGGAGGAGTTCGCCAATCTGTTCTAGTTACACAGTCTACTGGTTTCAAAGGCCACAGTCTTGTCCATAAGACAAAAGGTGGCGAAAAGAAGAGATTCCGCTACAAGCCAGATGGAATGCGCAAGCGCAGATATTTCCGTGGCAACACAATCACACAAGATACTCGCCAGATTAACCTCAAAGTTGTAGAGGCTGCTAACAAGAGTCTTACAGACATCCTCGGAGCAAGTTCAGAGGAGAGCAGTGAGTGAAGCCGCGAGGCTGATCTCTGAGTAACCTGGAGGAAAGGAAGCATGGTACGTAAGCTTCCTGCTCAACCAGAAATCAATATTGGACTAGTAGGTCACGTAGACCACGGTAAGACAACTTTGACTCAAGCACTATCCGGAGTTTGGACAGATACCCACTCCGAAGAGAGAAAGCGCGGTATTTCGATTAAGTTAGGATACGCAGATACTGCATTTTACAAAACTAGTAAAGGAGAATACTACGCTACAGGTCGTAAGCCTGGAGGCGCAAATGATGACATTACTGAACTTCAGAGAGTTATCTCATTCGTTGATGCTCCAGGACACGAGACATTGATGGCGATTATGATAACTGGTGCTAGTATCATGGATGGAGCAATGCTGATGGTAGCTGCTAACGAATCATGCCCACAGCCTCAAACACGTGAACACTTGATGGCACTCGAAATTGCAGGCATCAACAATATTGTAATCGTTCAAAATAAAATTGACCTTGTCAGCCGAGAACGTGCCCTTGAATCACATGCTGAAATTCAAGCATTCCTTGAAGGTACAATTGCTGAAAATGCTCCTATCATTCCAGTTTCGGCTCACCACGACGTGAACCTAGACATTCTAATTCAAGCGATTGAATCCACTATACCAACGCCAGACCGTTCTAAGGATTCTAGAGCAATTATGCATGTGGCACGCTCTTTTGACATTAACAGACCTGGAACTAGGCCTACTAAACTTCGTGGAGGAGTAATAGGCGGCAGTATTGTTGAAGGTGAATTCAAGATTGATGATGAAATTGTCATAGGCCCTGGAAGAAAAGTCGAAAAAGGTAACAAGTTTCACTATGAACCAATCCACTCTAAGGTCTCAAGTATGCAAGGAGGAGGACTAAACTTAGAGCACATGCATGCAGGTGGCCTGTGTGGAATGGCAACACCTCTAGACCCTGCGATTACAACAGCAGATAATTTATCAGGTCAAGTTGTTGCTAGAGTTGGAGATCTTCCTGAAATTCGTGAATCGGTTAATATTTCTATTAGTTTGATGAAGAACATGGTTGCTGGCGAAGGAGATGATGCATCTCCAATCATGCCACTCCGCCCTAATGAAATGTTAATGGTCAATGTTGCAACGGCTACAAGCGTAGGTGTTGTATCCAATACTGGAAAAGGTAAAGCAACTTTGAAACTACGCTTACCAATCTGTGCTGATGAAGGACAAAGAATCTCTCTTTCTAGAAGAGTTGGTTCTCGATGGCGATTAATCGGCCATGGAACCATCGAGTGATTTCTATGCATCGCATACTGGTGGATGCCTGCGGCTGGGCCGCAGTCGTCGAAGCCGGTATCAATATCGATAAAGCACTGTTAGATTGTGCAGGAACTAAAGAATTAGCAATTGTTCCAAATGTAATCACTGAACTTGAAGCCTTGGAAGACCGTAAATTAATGATTCCAATGTTAATTACAAAAGCTAAATTGATGAATCCTCCTAAGGACTCTGGAAATCACACAGATGACCAATTGTTGCTCTTAGCAAAAGAAAATAATTGGCCGGTTCTAACCGTTGATACCGAATTAAAAAGACGTCTTTCTCAATCCAACATATCATGGATTGAAGTCAGTGGTCGTTCACACCTAAGGCTAGTTGGTTAGTGCATGCCGGAGTATAATTGATATATGTAAATTAAAATACCAATTTATGGTACGAGAGAATACATTACCTCACACAGATATAAATCTCAATTCTAAAGAGATGGTTGACTTGTTGGTTTCATTAGGCACTGAATTGAATACGGCCAAAACAATGATTTTTCTTCACGCCCATGGCCCGACATCTTCAAGCCATTTACAGAAGCACTGCGAAATAAGACAGCCAGATGTTAGTGTTGCAATAAATCAATTGAATAAATTTGATCTGATTCAAGTAGTTTCATCTCCAAGTGGAGGCAGAGGAAGACCATCTCACACATATGAATTATCAGTTCCTCTAGATGAGGCATTGGAGCCATTTAGAGAGCAAGCCATTGTTCGACTTTCTAAAATACAAACTGAACTAAATCGCCTTGCAGAATTAACAGAATCTAGCAAGAAATGATTCAAGGTAGCGTGAATAGGACATCATCATCATGCCCGTCCAGCAGCCTTAACTTCACACCCGCATCAATCCAAGCATGAGCATAGTTAATGGCTCCAAATGCTCGCACATAATCTCCTTTGTCCATGAAATGTTGAGCGTCACTCGAATAATCATCAGCCATTCTCATCATGACCAGAAGTTGTTTATTCTCTTCAGTCCCTTCTTCATGGATTGGAGTCGCTTTAGCCCTCGCTCTTTTTGTCAGGCCAAGATAATGGCTCAACTTATCCTTTGTAACCGTATCATTGAGTTCCATTCACTCACCTCGTTGACGGGATAGTAGGCGATTAACATCTGTCGAACGACCAAGAGATTGGTATAGATCAATCGCTAATGAAATACGACCTTCTTCTTCTGCAATGCATGCTCTCTTGAAAATAAGTCTCCTCTCATCCCAATCGCTAGCAACCTTTGCTTCGGCAACCATCTTCTGTAATTCTACTCTTCGTAGTTGTGATAATTCAGGTGATTGCCACAGCCTAACTAATCCATCACGCTTGATACTGGCCATTGTATCTGCAGCTAACCCAATTAAGAAATCACCTAAGTCAGCATTTGCTGACTCAAGGGCTATGTCTTCAGTCATACAGTGTAGGCTACCATCTATCGATAGAATCCACCAACCATCTCCTGCTCGATGTGAGGACAGCGGTTCGAGAGAACGCGTGTCGATTGTTTCTAGGTTGTCCCACCCGTATGGATGCGGTGTTCCCTCCCACAACATTCCGTCAGCAGATTGCAGAAGTATACGGCCACCCGACATACGACTCACCCAAGACCATACTCGATCTTCAAGTAATCTCTGTGAATCTTCATTAGCTAATCTAGCGCAACGTAACTTTCCATTGTCATCTTGCCACATTAGGTGTTCTCTATCGAACCAACCAACCAGTCTTCTAACACCGCCTACCTCTAAGCGCTTTAGCCCCCGTCCCTCTTGGTTGAAGACGTGTAATTGACCTTGACGGCACGAAAGTACCCATCCGCCCCCTGGACGGGCCAAAATATCACTGAAGCCCCCCGTAGTAGAACGGCCTTCGTCGATTTGTGAACCGTCGCTAGCTCGTAAAAGATGGAATCCATGTCCACTGAGCACGCCGATTCTGCCTGAATCATGAGCAGCAGCGTGAACTCTGAAAGGGAGAGCACGACGCCAGCGGTGATTATTTTCTTCGTCTAATAGGATAATATCTAGTCCGGTTGAAACAAAGAGTTCCCCTCCTACACTGCAAGCCGTCGATATCTGATTTGGGGCTTGCCAAGATCTTGAAACAGACCAACTCATATGCTCGCCTCCATCATTCCCCATGCGACCAATTGGGCACGGGCGTCGTTGGTTATTTTGAACATTCTAGTTCTTCCTTTTTGCTGAACAGAAAGTATTCCTGCTCTATAGAGCCGGTTACACATCTGAGACATTCTCGGTCTTCTAACTTTTAATTTATCTTGGAGCCGGGTATCTGAAGGCGAAAACTCTCGGTCTGAGCCTACCTCTATCAGTATCGCCTCGCCGCGTGATAAGTTTCGTAAAGTTTGGATATCCAATGGATTACTTTCCTTTTGACCTATTACCGGTCTCCTAATTGCAGATAGCAAATCAGCAATACCTACTCCCTCTGGAACTCTTAATGCCTTCAACAATTGTCCAAATAGCCCTTCAACATCTCCTAGAGGTTCATTTTGGGGCGCATTAAGAGATTCATAGGAATAATCAGCCTCCTCAGAAACATACGGTTGGTCCTCTATTTCTTCTTCATCCTCCACTTCGGCTACAGTTTCTGTAATTAGCACCGCTCTAGGAACATCTGCAACCCACAGGCTGTTTGGATCAACACCCACTGGATCTGGAGGTGCATTCGATGCTGCTTTCTTGTCGAATGGTGGATTCTCTTGCTTGTTTACCCTATTTCTTGCAGCTAATGCTCCAAATCCACCCAAAGATGGCAAAGGGGCAGGATAAGAGTCTCTAACAGGCTCTTCTGCTAACTTCTCTAAATCTAGATCAAACCCAATCGAGATTTCTTGGTCCAATTTGGCTTCCGATTCATAGACGACATTAGTTTCAGGCAACGGACTTACAGGGGTTAGAGTAGATTCTTCTAGCGATGATTCGAACTTCAGTTCCCTTGGGTTGGCCCTTTCGTCGTCGATAAGGTCACGCATTACACGCATTAACTTGGAAGGTACCCCGTTTGTTTTTTCGATAAGATAGTCGAGTGCGTCTTCTGGAATAGTCCAGTCAATCTTAGAGGCACTAGCAACTCGGGATTCGCAAAGAAGTTTGATGTTGTGCCTCTCCAATGGTTTGATTATTTCAAAATGGTCGAACTGGCCAACTAATGATTCGGGCCACTGAGCACGTTGTTCGGTTGATAAAACAACTACTACCATAGCCTTTAATCGCTCTAATGGTGAAATCAGATTTGCACTAACATCGGCAAGAGACTTACCATCTGCATTAGAATAATCAAGTGTGATCAGAGGCAAAGGCCCTTGGATTTCACTAGTTGCGTCTACTAATCGTGAAACTAGTTCTTGGGTAGTCGAAGGGATTTCAAAACCAATCAGTGAACCATGTATCTCGTGAAGTATTCGATGAGCGTGTTCTTGTGAGGGAAACATGTCTAAGTGGACCGATTTACCAGCCTCCTCAGAAACGCAACGAAGTAGGGATGTCTTGCCAGAACCAGTTTCCCCAATCAATAAAATGGTACGTGTATTTCTGGTCTTCAAAAACCTAGCCCACCTAGCAGTTACATCTTCACGGCCTGCAAGAAGATTAGATTGTCCCTTCTCAAGAGGCCTAGCCTGGAATGGATTCTCCCTAAGGGCGGGAATACCGAGGACAGGAGTATTTTCACTCATAGTACTCAGTTGAATTAACCGGGTATATGATGTTTCAGTCAAATGCTTAGCCGCACAGGCCCGTTAAGACGCGTTGAAAGATTAACGATGGACTTGATTTTTAGGCTAATAACGCTTAGTTAACGCATCGTTAACGCGTTAGGCGAAGCGTTAACTCGTCGGTTTCTTCATCAAGTAGAAACCACTCGCTTCAACCGGAGGAACATGAGTCATGCCAATTGATGACAGCCGCCTTTCAGGCTTCTTCAAACTCTCAGTGGAGGAAAGAAGATCTAAAGTTGCACTATTGGCTAATCTTTCCCAAGATGATGTGAATGCATTGTCTATGCACGGGGAATTAGACGAGGAAGCTGCAGATCGCATGATAGAGAATGTAATTGGCACGATGTCACTACCAGTAGGCATAGCAACTAATTTCGTCATCGATGGCTCACCATATCTAATACCATTCTGCGTAGAGGAGTCCAGTGTTGTTGCTGCAGCCAGTAATATGGCCAAAAGGTGTCTAGTCAAAGGCGGATTCAAGACATCTAACGACAAACCGATAATGATTGGTCAAATACAAGTTCTTGGACTTGAAGATACAGAAGCAGCAGGAGAAGCCATTCTTACCGCTAAATACGAATTGATGGCTATGTGCAATTCATTGCCCTCGACTATGATAAAACTTGGCGGAGGGTGTAAAGACATCCAGGTAAGAAATATCGATTCTATGTCCGGACGTATGTTGATTATTCACCTATTAATTGACACAAGAGATGCCATGGGCGCTAATGCAGTCAACACAATGACTGAACTAATCAGTGGTAAAGTCGAGGAAATAACAGGTGGAAGAGTTCACCTGAAGATATTATCCAATCTAGCATCAAATCGTTTGGCCCGAGTGGAAGCCACATTTACCCCCGAAGAGATTTCAGAAGACGGTAGTAGAGAAAATGGGAGTAAAGTCATCTCTGGCATCCTTGAAGCGCACCATTTCGCAATGGCCGACCCATACAGAGCAGCTACCCATAACAAAGGCGTCATGAACGCAATTAGCGCAGTAGCATTAGCTTGCGGACAAGATTGGCGTGCTATTGAAGCGGGATGTCACGCATGGGCTGCGGTAGAAACGGGAGATTACAAGTCAATGACAAGATGGCATCGTGACGATAATGGTAACTTAGTGGGTAGTTTAGCAACACCAATGGCTGTTGGAATCGTAGGTGGAGCATCCAGAGTCCACCCGGTAGCGAGAGCAAACCTTGCAATACTCGGTGTTGAAAGTGCGCAGGAACTGGCAGGAATTATGGCCGCAGCAGGCCTTGCACAGAACCTTGGAGCAATGAGGGCCTTGTCTACTAATGGAATTCAGGCAGGTCACATGAAACTCCATGCAAGAAATATGGCAGTAAGTGCTGGAGCAATTGGTGATGAAATCGAAAGAGTAGCCTCGATTGTAAATTCACAAGAAGGCCCTGTAACTCAACAATTGGTCAAAGACACTCTAGAGAATATGAGGAAATGAATTCACTCATCTTCCCCTAATTCGAGAGTAGTCTGCATTCCACCTTCTTCATCTACTTCATCACGAAGGGCTAGTTTGCTTTCCATTCCATCTAACATTCCCGATGAAACAACCATCTCTCTAAACCAGGCTTTGACCTTTTTCCGGTCGGTATGTGGACAACCAAACATTTCAGAGAAACGTCGTGTTGTTGTTAATCTACGAGTATTTCCATCTCTTCTTCGCCCAATCAAGCCCGCTTGAGCTAACTCTCTGATGTGATCGTATGCTCTTTGACCAAGTAATTCGACCAAACGTGATTGGTGCATAGGCTGATGGTAAGCAATCAATGCTGCTGCTTTGAGTAACTTAGGAGGTAGTTCAGATTTAGTTTCCTTAGGCAAGTGATTAGCAATAATTGGCTTTACTTCCATAGCCCACTTAGTTCCGATTTCAACAACTTGTAAACCGCCTCCACGCCGGCGTTTTATTGCTGATTGAAGGTTTTTCAATGACTCTGTAATTTCTTCTTCCTCATATCCAAGATTATCTGAAAGTTCAGTGATATCCAATGAACGTCCAGCGCTAAATAGAGTGGCTTCAAGTAAAGTTTGCAAAGGTATTTCAGTCATGTTAATAACTCCTTACTCGACTAACCAATCGGCTGGATTTTCAGAATCTGACTCTTTTTCAAGTTTCGCTCTTTCCTCTTCCTCTAAAGCTGCTTGAGCCCTCTGGGCAAGACGGGCAGAATGTCGCATAGATTCGGTTTCATCCGTCTTAATGGCATCTGAATCATCTTCCATCAGCTTGTCAGCGAGTATTGTTACATCTTCGAATGTATCAGCATTTGGCCACCTATCTTCTAGCATAATTGGGTCATCAGGACCATCCTGGCTAATCCATGCATATCCTCGATGAGTCAAGAAGAGTCCTGCTACGAATGAAGTGATCTTAGACTCGACATCGTAACCCTCTGGTATACTTCCAAAATTTTCCAACAATATATTTTCTAATTCTTTAGTTACCTCAACAACGGGTACTTTCACTTCACCCATTGATTCGGTAACTCGACGCATTGCAGTCCAACAGCGCCTAATATCGCCTTCCATGTCTTCATTATGCATCCTTGAGCCGACATTATCAAGCATATTCTTTAATTCTTCAGCATGGTCACGGCGATATGCTTCCTTCGCTTTGAGAATCTCAGCATCGTCGCAGGCATCTTTCAGAGCAGATAATAATTCACCAAGAGTAGAGGGCCGGCCTTCATCACGCCTAATCCTCTCTCCGAAGAAGGAAGGCAAAACTAGGTCTGCACTTCCTTCAAGGACTGTTGTTGTAAACACAAACTCTTCATCATCATATTCAGCTTCCCAGCCAAAGTCGGTAAAGTCGTCATCGTCTTCAAAATCTAAGGCTATCACTCTATCGAATAGAGTCGATGCTTGTTGAGTTAGTACTTCCCAAGACATTCTAATCAAGCGGCCACAAGCAGGTAAATCTAGTCCTGATGCTTCTTTCCTTACCCTTAGAGTGAATATTTTTAGAAATGCTGACAGGTCAATATTCCAAGGGTCCATTCCTTCTTCTTTCACTAAAGAAAGGACCAGTGCTACAGAGCGGTCGAATGGGTCGGTGAGAACTTGATGCTCAGCACTATCTTCTTGGGCTATTCGCATTATTCGGTCAGCATAACGTTCCGCTTCACTAATTTCTTCATCTTGACCCATTAGTTGGTCAAGTATGTCCTGGCGAAGAAACCAGTCGTCAAGAACAGCTTGCTGCATGCTCAAACCTCCGTCGCTGCCTTATCCTCTTCAACTTCTTCTTCGCTTACTACTACTTCTTCAGCCAATAATTCGGATACCATTTTCTGGCGCTCTTCGATTTCATCGCTGAGTTCTTCCGCTCTCTCAGTCAATGCTTCAAATCCACTCTCAGGAGATTCTTCTTCGTCCACAATATGGTCAAGTAGGCCGCCGAGGCTCTTTGGCGCAGGTAGTGCCTCAGGGACCTCCGGCATACCTACTGCAATGGCTCGAGCTTCTTCAATGCGTGAATGATTCTTGTCCGCTGCATCTGTTGCTTCTTTCTCAGCCTGGGCACCCAGTTCGATTGCTCTATCACGGTCGAAATCGACTATTCTTCTAGAGCAGCCATCTCCGCCGTGTGTAATTCCAATATGGTGGTCTGCCATTTCCAAGGATACCTTGCGCAAAGTCACCATAATGAATTGTGCAGCTTCACTTCGATTCCTACATTCTGTAGCAATCAGTTTCGAATTAGGTACGTCGAGGTTTTGATCTACTTCGTCAAAGTAGTAGAATGGACTTGGGTCGTGGTCTTGAATTGCGAATATCAATGCCAAGGATGCCATTGACTTCTCCCCACCTGACAGGCCTTGTAAACGTGACTTATTCGACTTACCACGTGGTTGAGCCCACATGTCCAAACCTCCTTTGAATGGTTCATCTGGGTTTTCCAAGAACAGTTCTCCACGTCCACCATTGGAAAGACGGTTGTAAACGACCTTGAAGTTTTTATTTACTTCCGTCAGGGTTGCAAGAAGACGGGTTTTTCTTTGATCTTCTAACTTATCAGTGATATCGATTAGGCGCTTGCGTCGCTCCTGTAAAGTCTTGAAGTCATCCTTCATTTCATCAAGACGATTCTTACAACTGTCATACTGCTCAATTGCAAGCATGTTGAAATCACCAAACCTGTCTAACTTTCTTCTCAAGTCATTTACATTCTTTTGAGCGTCTCCTACATTTGGTAAATCTACATCACTAGATGCGATAGGAATTGATTCCTCTGCCATCTCAACAAGCAGATCTGCTAGGTTCTGCTCCCTAACTGCAAGTGAGCGGGTGATATCTTCTGCCATCGAGCGGCTGTTGATTGCAGCATTTGCTTTTTGATTGGCGTTAGCTCTAACTTCTGCTCTTTCCTCGACTAGGTCTTTTCTCTCGGTTTCAAGTTCTTCATGCTCCTCAAGTAGAGAGGAACGCTCTTCTTCCTTAGCTAAAAGTACCTTTGTTTCTTCATCTATAGAGATAGACCATTCTTTAACTGACTTTTCACGACCAGCCATTCCGGCTTGTATTTCATCGGCTCTAGAGGTTAATGAATCAAGACGTTGCGATAACAATTCACTCTTATCTTGCCCACTATCGAGGATAACTTGTGCCTTATTGGATGCCCCTTCTGCTTCGACCCTTCGAGTTTGGGCCTCGAGTAATCTTTGTTTAATTCCATCAGGGCTTGATTCTTGAAGTTCCAAACTAGCGCTGTCCCTAGATTCTTCTGCTTGGGTCAATTTCTGTATCGACCCTTCTAGTAGTGACAACTTACCTACATGCTCAGATTCTAGGTTTTGTAGACGTTGTTGAAGTTGTATTGCTGCACCTCGTGCTTTTGTCAAAGCCTTACCTGCAACATCCATTTCTGCCTTTAGCGTACCTGCCTTGATCGAATGGTCGTCTTCCGCTAGAGAATTAATTTTGCCACGGACCTCGTTTTGACGGGTTCGAGCTTCTCTTAATGCCTCAGCAACCGTTTGTGCTATGAGTGAAAGTCTGTCTACTTCATTAGTTAATTTTTCAACTTCACTGGCGCCGTGGATTTTACCACCAAAGCCAGCCTTCATTTTCTGCCTACTACCGCCAATCATTGCGCCACCAGGTTCTGTAATCTCTCCACCTAGAGTTACTAATCGAACACCGCCCATCAAACGACGAGCTGTGCTGATGTTGTCCACTACCAAGGTATTCCTCAAAGCGTATGAAACTGCAGTTGCAATCCGAGGGTCATAATCTAATAGTTCATGTGCAAATCCAACTACTCCAGGCTTGTTAGCGAGCATAGTGGCCTTACCTGATGAACGATTTGCTTGCATTTTATTTAGTGGTAAGAATGTTGCACGCCCTAACTTCCTACTCTTCAAAAGAGCCATTGCTTCGGCTGCTACCTGGTCGCTTTCGACGACTACTGAATTCATCCCGCCTCCAACTGCGGTTGCTAGTGCATCAGCATGTGCTGAGTCTTTTGGAGCGCATAGTTCACTAATTGTACCAATGATTCCTTTCAGTTCACCACGGTCACGTGCAGTCATAACTGCTGCTGCACCGGGTGCCATCCCATTGCTACCGGACCTCTTGTCGAGTTCTGTTCTTGCCGCTGATAGTTTACGTTCGGAATCTTGAAGCCTCTTATCGACTGCTGAAGACTCATCAATAAGTCGCTTTTCGGCAGACTGAGCGTTCCTTAACTCGTTTGCTAAAGCCGTCCTATCATTCTCAGGGTCGATGACTCCAAGTTCTTCAGATTGTAATTGGATGTCGTCGTGGGATAGACGGGCGTCTTCAACTTCTTCTTCTGCAGATGATAGTTGTTCAGCGACCATTTCAGCCTGATTGGCTACTTTGTCGGCCTCTAAACGAGCATTTTGAACTGCCTCCCTGCATAATTCAAGGTGCTCATTGGCTTTGAGAAGAGCCCTTGAAAGAGAAGCGGTCTCGGTTCCAGAACTCTCCAAGGTTTCTCGGATTTCTGCCTCGACTGCCTCGGTTTCTTCGAATGCTATTTTACTGGTAGCCAATGCTTCTTTTGCTGAGGATAAATTGGATTCATGATCATCTAAATCAGTCTTAGCACCTTGAATTAAATCTTCAAGGTCGATAAGTGCATCTCTATCATCTGCGTCTGCACTCTCTGCCTCTTCGATGTGGTCTTTATTCAGTGCGAGAGAAACTTGTAAATTACCAATTGTATCAGTCAATCCCCCTTTATCGCCGCCCATCGCTTCCGAGATTTGCGTTTCCAGAGCGCCGATGCGGTCATCGAGTGCAAGTAAAACAGTCTCAGCACCTTTCACTGCAGACTGAAGTTCGGCCGCTTCAGATAGGTAACGGGTTCTTTCATCGGCGTGGTGGCTTATCTCTGCCTTTGCCGACATGTGTCTAGATTGTTGTAGAGTAATATTAGCATTATCGAATTGCTCTTTGGTTTCTTTAGCTCTCTCGGCAACAGCCTTTTCCTTTTCCAATGTCTTTAGTCTGGCCTTTTGTTCATCTTCGACCAGTGAGATTCTCTCAATAAAATCTTCAACTTGACCTTTTTGACGTTCAGCCTTACGAATTTCATCATCATATGAGGTAACCCCTGCTACGGAATCTAGCACCTTGCGCCTCTCCATAGCCGTCATGCTAGAAAGTCTGGTAACGTCACCCTGCAAGACGATGTTATAGCCATCTGGCCTAGCGTTAGCCTGGCCCAGAATACGATGGAATGCCTTCTGATTACTATCTTCGCCATTGAGCAAATAATTGGACACTGTATTGTCAGACTTTGTTAGTCGCACCTCACGAGTCATCCTGACTTCATCTGAATCGATAGGTAATCTTCTGCGGCCATTGGTAAGTGTCGGATTTGCAAAAACAAGAGTTACTTTTGCATTTCTTGCTGGGCGGTTTGATTTACCTCCATTGAAAATCAAATCTTTAGAATTCTGTGCGCGTAATACTTTGGCAGACCGTGCTCCTAGTACAAATTGAACAGCGTCACCACAGTTCGATTTGCCTGAGCCGTTTGGCCCCGTGATAGCAGTAAATCCACGATCGAATGGAATTACGGCTTCTCCTTTGAATGATTTGAAGTTTTCAACTTCTAGTAACTTTAGATACATCCCTTTCCCTCACAATCAAGGCACTAAAACCTCGACCTCAAGACGTCAAGGGAACGAGGGGGGTCTTGAAGGTTACCCGGTTCGCGCTCGCGAGAGGTTGATTGTCAGATAGAGTATTTTCAGCCGAGTACCCCATTCAGGACGCTATACCAGTGCCACCGCAACCGCTACATCCCTCACCTGTACACAAGTGGCAAGTTCGACCAGCAGTTGCACCAAAACTATCACGCATACCACCTTCGAATTCATCTTCAAAGATTGAAAGGTTTTGTTGGCTCCACAAATCACCAACTGTTTGATATTTTGTGTAAGCCTTACTACTAGCCGGCTTTGACAATGAACCAAGGTCTCCACCTTTTTTGTATGCTAAGTCTATGTCCATCAATAAACGATCTCTCTTTTGGGTGTCCATTACCTCTTTAGATGAAAAGTCGATTCGATACTTAGGCCCTCTAACCAAGAAAATACCAGCCATAAAGATACCAATTTGAACAGCGACGGCTGGTGCAGGGAAAGGAAGTAAAGCAGCCAAATCTTCTGAGGAAGCCCCCGGAAGGAAATCGAAACTATCAGCTAAGGCCACGCAACAAAGAATAACTCCTGAAACAACTGCGGTTCTTCTGATTCTTTTAGCCCAACGACCTTTACGTGGCCATCGCATGAAAGAAGTCAAGAATAAGGCACATCCTTCCACTAACAACAACAGGTCAGGAGCCTCCCAAACCCCTGGAGAACTAACACATTCGTTCAAGTCTCCTGAATCGAGGTCTTTCTGAATATCGTCCGATGAACAACCTGGTTCGGCCAAGCGTGATAAAAATCAATTTTTGAGGCGGATCAAGATTCATAAGAGCGCCAAACTCAACATTGGCAATAGCAACCGCGATGAGAACTATTCCGAAGATTGATGCCATCTTCTTGAGCAGGCCCATATTCACCGGTGTGAGGTTTACTCCTTATTGGTGTCGCAAATATTCAGGGAACACATTTGAATGTCGATGGCTACACGGCTTGACCGACTACCATGTCAAGAGTCGTTATCATCGGCAGCGGAATCGCTGGCCTATTTGCATCATTGCGCCTTAGTGAAGCCGGCCATGAGGTAATTATAATCACTAAACAAAGGCCAAAGGATTCCTCAACAAAATTGGGCGCAAGGCGGAATTGCTGGAATTTTGGATAAAACCGACGGAGAGGGTAAAAAAGCCCACATCCAAGACACAATATCCTGCGGCGATGGCCTTTGTAACGAGGATATTGTGAAATGCGTAGTCGAAGATGCAGGCGATAGAATCCGAGACCTACTTTCTATTGGAGTAGATTTTGAAAAAGAAGGCGACGGATTTCACTTGGTAAGAGAAGGCGGACATTCTACAAGGCGCATTCTGCATGCAAAAGATGCCACAGGTGCTGAAATCGAACGGGCCCTTACCGATGCTGTTGCTGCAAGTGACACAATAACACTACGCCCGCACACATTGGGCGTTGATCTTATCCAAAGAGTTCACGGGAATCCTGAAATGGGAATTAATGGCATTTGGTGCCTGAGACTCGACAGTGGTGAAATGGAAGCGATCGCTGCAGATGCAGTGCTGATTGCAACCGGGGGCTGTGGCCAACTTTGGGAGAGGACCACTAATCCCTCTGTAGCGACAGGAGATGGTTTGGCTATGGCAGTACGTGCTGGAGCCGCCAGCAGAGATATGGCATTTTTCCAATTCCACCCTACAGCATTAATGGCAGGAAACAAAAAACCATTTTTGATTACTGAAGCATTGCGTGGCGAAGGTGGAGTTTTACTTGATAGCGAAGGACTTGATAAATATAGAAAGGGCGGCTCAAGCCCTGAGAATTATTCATTTACCTTAGAGTCATCACCTCTAGGAAGCCTTGCTACAAGGGATGTAGTAGCGCGTACCTGTGACCAAAGAATGAAAGTTACAGGAGCAGATAATGTGTGGTTAGTTACCGACCACCTAGACAGAAAAAAACTACACGAACACTTTCCTAATATCGAATCAAAGTTGAATCAATATAGGCTTTCATTGGGTAAAGACCCGTTGCCAGTAGCGCCTGCTGCTCACTACATGGTAGGCGGGCTATCTGTTGACATAAATGGAAGAGTACTGATGGTGGATGGAATAGCGATGCCAGGGCTATATGGTATTGGCGAAGTTGCTTGCACTGGTATGCACGGAGCCAATAGATTGGCATCTAACAGTTTACTCGAAGCCGTAGTTTTTGCAAACCGAGCCGCCGATCACTTCATTGCACAAGCAAATGATAATCTAGAACAGGTTCCACAATGGAGAGCTGAAGGCATGCTAAAACTCGAGGAGCATGCACCTCTTATCAGAGACCTTGAAACATTACGAAAAACGATGACTGATGACGTAGGAATAGTTCGCTCATTTAGTCGTCTCGAGAGGGCAAAGCGTATGCTTACTCTACTTTCAAAAGAAGTGGATTTAATCTGGAGAAGAAGTATTCCAACAAGAGAATTAGTCGAATTACGAAACCTTGTTCTTGTAGCCACACATATTACTCAAGATGCCCTGTCAAGGGATGAAAACCGCGGGCTGCACTGGAATAAAGACCTCATCTGAGAGACTTTATTTGAGATAATAGCATTGAATTTAGAGGCGTAGGTATCCCTACAGTTTCCCCTCTAGATACAACTTGGCCACACAACATATCAATCTCGGTTTCACGTCCGGCTTTAACATCAGCAAGCATAGAGCAGATATTATCCGCTGTAGAATCTAATACCGAATGTAGACTTTCCAATAATGCATGGTCAGCATCGACAGACACTCCTAACAATCTAGCCACATTGGCAGCCTCTATCATAGTAGACTCCGCTTGAGAAAGTAAAGGCTCACTTCGTAACTCACCATTCTTCACTCCACAAATTGCGGCAAGAGGGTTTATTGCAACATTCAATAGTAATTTGTTCCACAAAATCGAAGATACATCTTCTGTGTATGATGCACCTAGGCATTCAAGCGTTTTCTCAAACTCTTTGCCTTTCGGCCCACCAACTACTAAGTTACCTTTCCCTACCCATTCGATGTGCCCTGGCTGGATTCTTGTTACTGCGTTAGTAGTAACTCCTACCGCTGCATTTTCAAAGACATGTTGCTTTATTATCTCTAAATTCCCAAGGCCGTTTTGAAGAGAAAGTACTGGACCTTTTGTCAAAAACGTTGCAATTCCTACTAAATCAGATGTATCTTTCGACTTACATGTGATAATAGCTTGATCGCATGAACCCTCGAGAGAGGGGTGGAGTCCTGCTCCTTCCAAACTTACAATCCAATCATCTGATTCGATTTTTTTGTCCCAACATCCTGTGATTTGTAATCCTGAAATTGCCATCATAGCGCCGTGCTCACCACGACCATGAACCAGTACGTCATATCCTGCAACTACTAATTTTGCAGCGATTAGGCTACCGATTGCACCAGCGCCCAGAACTGCGACTCTCATACTCAAACCTCATGATTGACTAAGTGAAGTATTACATCGCCATCATTTAATTCAAACCATGCAAATGAGATTCCGGTTTCTGGCGAGATTGCAGAAACTGTTGTTGTTGTTCCAGATTCCAATACGATGTCATTAGATATATTCCATTGCAAACCATTGCCATCGAACTCAATATTCAATGAAATATTGCTAGAAGTTGGATTTTCAATGGCTAATTGATTGTCGATTACATCTACAGAGCCAATCCAGTGTTGTGTTCTGTTCCCTTCTAGTCCAACAATCAGAGAAGGACCTTCTACTACGGTATAGAGTGAAGGTGCATGATATTGCTCGCAATCGGCAATTGATGAACCGGGTGCTGCAAAGAAATTGATTGAATCATTAGGACCTTCGATTTGGTTTGTCCCTACTGGTTTGATAGAAATATTCCAAGTCTTAACACCTTCATCAGAAGCAATAGGTGGTGAGGGGATACCCAATGACAAACAATCATCTTCATGATTCAATGCTAATATCGACTGACTAAACATCAAATTTTGGTCATTCAGCACTACTCCTTCTTGAGGAATTGCAACAATATTCTCACTGTGATAACCGGCTTTGTAAGGCACGTCATCCAGGTAGAAAAGGTGGCCGCTTAGCCATTCCATGTCATCGCCTGAAAGACTATTCAAACATAGTTCAGTTGTGTCTTTGCTAACTGAAATATTTCCTTCAGAATCAACATTGTCCCAATGAGTATTTTCCGATACAGGCACGAGTTTTATCAAAGATGATTTACCAGTTGAATGTAAGTCAATACAAGATTTAGGATCGTCTATCTCACCATTGAATTGCCAAGACCCTACGGGGTAAATATTTTGATTTGGAACTACTTCATGTTGGATAAATTCATCACCAAATCTCCATAAGAATTCAACACCCGTTGTATTCCATTCTTCTTTCCATTCAAAATTAAATTTCAACTTCTGTGAGTCTTCTGGATTGACCGTACCAAAACAAGTAATTCTAGAATCTTCCAATTGTGAATCACAACTAGATTTGTTCAACTCATATTGTCCAATTATATCGCCATAAAGGCTAATTTTCCAATCCTGCACTATTAGTGAAGGGTTGCTTACTTTAATTGTTTGATTGAACCAACCATCCTCAATAACCAATGTTTCATCACCTATTTCCCAAGATATGCTTTGGTCCCAATCATCATCCATGGTGAATGGTATTTGAGAAGGTAAAGCAAACATGAATGCCATAAATAGGATTATTCCAATCCTTCGATGGTCCCTCTCAGGTAATCCTTTGAAGTCATCCAAAACAATAGGTAGGCGAGGGTCACTGCCTTTGGTAATCAATAAAGAAGCGCATAATGCAACAACTGGAACCCATATGCTCCATTCTGAAAACGCTCCAAACAGGAAGGCGAATAATAGTACCACCACTAGAAGCATTACTTGAGTTGAACCAGAACGAGCTTCAGGAATACCCATTCTAGCAAGTAAAATTCTACCACCAGGGAATGTAGGAATTGGTAAAAGAGCAATCCAGCCAAAGAACATCAAACTCATGCCAACGATGGTAAATGGGTGTGCCCATGACCTTTTGAGAAGCATTCCAACCTCTCCTTCAATGTTCAAACCAATCAGATTTACCAGTAGAGGTAAATCGATAACCAGTGGTGAGGCAGACAATGGTACAATATCAGGGGTTATCCTCAATCCAAGTAAAGACAATGCCATTCCAGAAATAATCATAATTATTGGAACTGAGAGGGCAGAAGTTCCTAGTGAACTGCGATCTGGCCACAATCTTGCATCGCTACGAGGTAGTGATGCGAAACCGAGAATTCCAAATGGCCACCAAATAATTGCAGGGCCAGGTAAAGGAAACAGATGCGGCAATCTTACGCCACTTTTTGCAGCGATCCATTTTTGGGCAAAAGATGCAGCAATTAAAACTGTGAAAATAGGTAATGTATAGCCAATGAAGGCATCTAAAGATGCATTTGAAACAAACCAGCCACCATCTGGTCTACCTGAACTCATCCATTTTTCACCAGCATAAACTGTGGTCAAAAGTGATAGTATCCACATAGACATTACAAATTTTGGAGAAGGCCATTGATACTTAGGGTCTGGAATTAATTGTATTATCCAAGGGTCATCGGGATAAAGGCGAGCACTGTAGCCAAGTGGCCGTAAATGAAAGTTTATCGTACTCAAGGTTTCATGAAAATCCTCATCCTCTTCTTTCTCAGATACGAGGTATGTAGGAGTCCTGCCACCAATGTCTTCCAACACATAGCAATATCTAGAAATCACTCTTTGGAGCAATTCACGGCGGCTCCACGATTCTTTGTGGACGGAGATTGCTTCTTCTTCAGGCATACTACAAGTCTCCCAATGAACTTGGGGGTACATCCGACCTCAATGAATGAATCGGGTGGTTAAATCACTTATTTTTGAAACGCTTTAGACGGAATGTTTCTTCTCTTTCCATCTCTTCCAACCTAAGTTGGATGAAAACACGTGCTTCTTCAAGTTCAGGAATAACCTTGAACTCGAGGGCATTTACACGTCTCTTAGTCGCTTCAATCTCAGCAAGTAGGCGCTTTAGTGTTGCTTCCATCTCTGCTGCCTTTACCATTCGTTCAATCAAATCACCAAACGAATCGCCGCTTCATCAATGTAAGGAGAAGAACCAGTGAAACCGATTGACCTCTCTCCGAAAGCCTGCTTCAAATTAGTACCGTGACACTGAAGGAACTACAACACCCATGATGTTTCGGCGTTCGACTTCAACCTCTGGAGATGCAGAATTAGCAATTGCTGCAGAGCGTACCTTCAAACCGCCTTCAATCGCATTAGCCAAGTCAATACGCTGCTTTGCTAGACGATATGTATTGGTAAGCTCTCTCTTAGCCTCAATCATTTCGGATAACAACTTACGGAATTCATGAAAGAGACCGTCACGCTTCATTTTGAGAAGTTTGTAACCGTTCTTAGTTTGCTTGATACGACCCTTGAGTTTGATAAGTTCACTGCGTGTTGGTTTTATGTCAAGTGCCATAAATTTCAACTCCCTTTATCCGGTTTAGTAAACTCACTCTCGGTTGTCTGGATGATACTTGTCAATCCATTTTTGGTCTAGACGTACTAGATATTTGGTGTCGATACTAGACATCAAAGTCCAACACAAATCAAGTGTTTCTTCGATAGAACGGTCTTCGTAACGAGATTGTCTAAGGAATTTATCTTCGAAACACCCGAGAACTCTAGAAGTTGCTTATCACGCTCGTTTAGAGCATCTTCACCAACAATTGCCACTAGACCACGTAATTCACGGCCTTGTGCATATGCAGCATACATTTGGTCAGAAACCGACTTGTGGTCTTCACGAGTGGTCTTTTCTCCAATACACGAACCCATTAGACGGGAAAGTGATGGTAGAACGTTGATTGGCGGATAGATACCTGCTTGGTGTAATTCACGAGAGATAACAATCTGTCCTTCGGTAATATATCCTGAAAGGTCAGGAATTGGGTGAGTGATATCGTCACCAGGCATTGTTAGAATTGGGAATTGGGTGATTGAACCCTTCTTTCCTTTAACCAATCCTGCACGCTCGTAGAGCATTGCCAAGATCAGTGTACATGTAACCTGGGTAACCACGGCGTCCTGGTACTTCTTCACGAGCAGCACCAATTTGACGTAGTGCGTCACAGTAGTTTGTCATGTCAGTGTAGATAACCAGAACGTGGTAGTCCTTTTCGAATGCAAGATATTCTGCAGCGGTTAATGCAAGACGAGGCGTAATAATACGCTCAACAGCAGGGTCATCAGCTAAGTTAACGAATAATACCGCATTTTCAAGCGCACCTGTTCTCTCTAAATCTGCACGGAAGAAGTTGTATTCTTCAGCTGTGATTCCCATAGCACAGAACACCACAATAAATTCTTCATCGGAAGCGGTTAACTTTGCTTGACGAGCGATCTGCAGTGCAATGTCATTGTGTGGTAGACCAGATGCTGAGAAAATTGGCAACTTCTGTCCACGAACCAAAGAAGTACAACAGTCGATAGCTGAGATTCCAGTTTGAATGAAATCGTGAGGGCTACGACGGCTGTACGGGTTGATCGCTGCACCAATAATGTCAGCGGTTTCTTCGGCTACAATATCTGGGCCACCGTCACGTGGACGGCCTGCACCATCGAGAATACGACCGATTAAATCAGTTGAAACAGGGAGTTTGAATACATCTCCCATGAAAGTTACACCGGCTTCTCTATCGATTTTTGCAGTTCCTTCGAATACTTGTACGATGACTAAATCATCGGATGTATCAAGAACTTGTCCATTCTTAATTGTACCATTGGATAATCGTAGTGATACGATTTCACCAAATGCAACAGGTTCTGTCTTATTCAAGAAAACTAGAGGTCCCTTGACGTCTGTGATTGTTCTATATTCTTTTCCAGTCATGATTAATCCCCCTCAGTTCTCCTCTACAGTAGCAGCTATTTCATCGAGCATGGTTTTTACCATGTCATCAATGGTGTCGATATATCCTTTGTTCAAACGACCACGCATTAGGTCTGAACGTGAAGGGACGTTTACTACGTCCCCAAGTTGTGCACCAGATGCCATAGCAGACTTAGCAGACTCTTGGAATGCTAGAATTGCCTTTGCCATCTTGTATTGTAAGTTGATATCACAGTATGCATCAACTTCGTGGAATCCATTTTGTTGTAGGAAATATTCACGTATCATTCGAGCGACTTCAAGAGTCAATTGTTGGTCGACTGGAAGTGCATCGGAACCGACAAGTTGTACAATTTCTTGTAACTCGGATTCAATTTGCAATAATCCAGATAGTTCAATACGGATTTCAGGGAAATCAGGTGCAATGTTATCTCTGAACCACTGGTCAAGACTTTGTGGGTATAGTGAATATGAATTCAACCAGTTAATCGCAGGGAAGTGACGTTGACGAGCAAGACCAGCATCTAGACCCCAGAATACCTTCACGATACGAAGTGTACCTTGTGATACAGGTTCTGAAATATCTCCACCAGGTGGTGATACAGCACCAATAACAGTAATTGAACCGTCTTCTCCATTCAAGGTCTCAACACGGCCAGCACGCTCATAGAACTCAGCAATACGAGTTGATAGGTAAGCAGGATATCCTTCTTCACCAGGCATTTCTTCAAGACGAGAGGAAATCTCACGCATTGCTTCAGCCCAACGAGATGTAGAGTCTGCCATCAGAGCAACATCGTAACCCATGTCACGATAGTACTCGGCGATTGTAATTCCTGTGTACACAGATGCTTCACGTGCAGCTACAGGCATATTCGATGTGTTTGCGATCATTACTGTTCTTTCCATCAATGGCTTTCCAGTGTTTGGATCGATTAGATGAGGGAACTCATCCAATACTTCAGTCATCTCATTTCCACGCTCTCCACAACCGATGTAAACAACGAGTTGTGCGTCAGAATACTTTGCTAGAGATTGTTGTGTAACAGTCTTACCAGACCCGAATGGACCAGGAATACCTGCTGCGCCACCTTTTGCCAATGGGAAAAGGAAATCAAGAATACGCATTCCAGTAACTAGAGGGATTACTGGAGGGTATTTTTGTTGGTAAGGACGAGGAGTCCTAACTGGCCACTGTTGCATCATCTGCATCTCAGTTCCATCTTCGAAAGGTACAGATGGTCTGTGTGACATTGAAATCTCCAGATTCGATTGACTTGACGGTACCGCCATGTCCTGGAACGACCATAATCTTGTGAACTATCGTATCGGTTTCTTGGACGTGTCCAACAACCTGTCCTCCAACAACAGAATCTCCAACGGAGACTTGTGGTTCAAAGGTCCATATCTTCTCTAGGTCGAATGCATCAGCATCGACACCACGAGTTAAGGAATACACCCATCTCTTTTTCAAGAGTTGGAAGAGGTCTCTGAATTCCATCATAGATTTGAGTTAGCAAACCAGGTCCAAGTGAAACTGAAAGTGTCTCACCTGTGTTTACTACAACTTCTCCAGGGCGTATTCCAGATGTATCTTCATACACCTGAATGACAGCCTTGTCGCCGTGCAGTTCAATCACTTCTCCCATCAGGCCTTCCGTTCCAACACGGACAACATCGTACATTGCCGCTTTCATGTTAATGGCAGTAACCACTGGCCCAGAAATACGGTAAATCAATCCTTCATTCTTCATATATTATTCCTCCATTTTTTTGGAAATCATTTCCACAAGTCGACTCCTATTGCCTTACGAATTGTATCTCGTAAGGTGGTGTCCTCCTCGGTACCTATACCAAGAACGGTAGGTGTTACACTTTCAGAAAGTCTCTCTCGAAGACGTTCTGGTAGGGTGGACAGAACCGCGGAGTCGACGACCACGATTCCCACACCCTTTGTTGTGAGTAGATTCCTGAAAACTTTGGAGGTTTCCTCCTCGCCTTCAGGGTTGTATAGAGTACTAATGCCAGCTAACTGGAATCCAAGTGTGAATTCGGGACTACCTACTACTGCGATTTCCATTCATTCCACCTCAGAGTATGTGTGCCTCAAGCACCTCAGTATCTAGTCCGGCCATGCGGCCACGGACTATGAGGCGTAGATCTTCGATTTCCTGAACTTTTGCAGATACGTAGTGTATTACTGGAAGTGCTGAAATTGGGTGGAGGTAACTCATTCGTTTCATCTGGGAAACTTCACGGCTACGCAACCAGGTAATTATGGGGTCCAAAGTTCTCTCCTCATCGGAGGTAGAAACAGATTCTTGGAAACCATCAAAATCGAAGTTGTTAGATTGTCTTAGTACATCGAGAAGCCCATCTCTGTTGCTAGCAACTTGGTTGAAACTTCTCTCTTTAATTAGACGGCCACCAGGGATGAGCGCCTGTATGATTTCATCGCTTGACAAGCCGAAAGCATGTCCTTCGAGTATATTGATAATATTACGATGATCGATTTCACCCGATAGATGGTTACGTAAAACGCGTACATCTGGTGAACCGCCTTGAAGCATACTCAAAGAGTGCTTGAAGTAATGGCGGTCTAGGGCGTCTTCGTATGCTTGTAATCCTTCATCCTCACCAATAGCTAGTAATGCCTTCCCAAATGGAAAGCGACGCATTTGTTCAACAGCGTCACGAAGATTATTTGATTCTTCGATAATTCTTAACCATGGCGTGTTAATCTCACTTTCTTCCGGAAGAATCGAGTGAGCAACCTTCTTTACACCAACTTCGTTGACTACTGCACGAAGTACTACCTTCGCGTTCTGGTAACGGAAACGACCTGTGTAGATCTCTACTACATTTCGTACCTTACCATTGCACAGACCCAAAATATTGGACAATTCTGCTTGCAAGTTGTGTGTTAGTGCGGCCTCGACCAAATCTCCGCCGGTAAAATGACCAGCGTAAAGGTCGATTTCTGCCCTGTAGCCACTGTCCGCCACTGCGACGGTCAATTGTTCAGGAGATTGTTGGATGAGCTGACGTAGGCGTGTACGGTCCATTAGACTCGCTTTGCGAGACTTAGCACGTGCAGCCACGTAAGCGGTATTATTTGCAAGGATTGACATAATCTTCGACTCCGTAGTTTGTTTATCCAAATAGGGTCTCGTTAACCGCAGCCCTCTGCTCGACCCATGCATTCTCTAACAATGTGTCAAAGCGCAGGTCAAAAGAGAGCGTTCCATCCTCTGCTTCAAGAACGAATCCTCCTAATCCATCGACTTCGCTTCCAATGACATATCCCTTAGCGGAATCTTCCAAAGCTGCTTTATCGATGTTCGTAGGATGTAAAACCATCTTTCCTTCACCCAAATTCCCCGCCTTCTTGACGAGACTCTTGAGCAAACTTGCACGACCTGCAAGACTTGCATCACCCAATAGGGCTCGAGCGCTGGCTAAAGTAGCGTCCAGCTCGACTCTTCGGGCAACTAAGACTTCCTTCTGATTGGCTTGGCGAGCAGATGCAACCATTTCGCGAGCGATTTGGTCTGCTTCTTTATCCGCCTTACCCGATGCATCTCCTTCAATAGAATCTGCACGAGACTTAGCCTCATCTAGGATGGCTTTCGCTTCGTCCTTAGCTGCCTTAATGGCAGCCTTAGCTTCCGCTTCTGCTGAAGCGGAAATATCCTTTGCGAGTTGTTCTAGCGTCATTCATTCACCTCCGGCTTAGTACCGAGAAAATCTCGGAATTAGCCAGTACTGCTCATAGGAACAGTGGTAGAGCGCCTAGAATCACGATAGATTCAGGCAGTGCGGTAAAGATCAGAGCTGGTCCAAACTTGGATCCATCTTCGGCTAGCATACCTACTGCTGCGCTACCGATGCTACCTTGAGAGTAGCCTGCGCCAAGACCTGCTAGGCCAAGTGCAATTCCTGCTCCCATGTAACGACCCCATCCGTCATAGTCACCAACAGCCGCTAGTGCACCTTGTGCAAGCAGTGTGATTCCCATAAGGACAATTAGTGCTCTTAGGCTCATCTTCAAACTTCTTTTTTCCATATTATTTCCTCCTGTTTTGTCCAATTGGGACTGTGATATCAGTGGCCCTCCACATGTAGAGGACGGCCACCTATTGGTGAAAACTCCTGTCCGGAGCCGTCGTAGAACTTGCCCATCCACTCAACAAAGTGCAGACGGACAGCGTGGATACTCGGTGAGAGTAATCCAAGCGCAAGTGCGAATACCTGGACACCAATCCAGATTACGAAACAAAGTATTGCGGTGATAAATTCTCCTGAAGAGACTGCATCAGTCATAGCACGGAATCCCATGTCATTGCCGATTTGAGCAATCTTAACTCCTGCCACACCAACAGCCATTATTCGCAGGTAGGATAGGGTGTTTGCGAGTAATCCGAATGTCTCGATTGGCCCCATAATGATACCACCAAGCCAGCCAAATCCTTCGTAAACTGCTAGACCGTAAATTAAGCAGATTACACCTATTACGACCATAGCGGACCATATTGAACCTTGGAATGTACCGTATGATTCATCGGTAACAAATCGAAGAACGTGCGCAGAGCCCCCAATCAGAATCAGTAGCCAAGACCCTTTCTCAAAGAATGCTGCAACTGGACCGTGGGCCTTGAATACATTGATGAATCCAATTATGAAACCGATTAGAAGGTGAGCGCACCCAAGGTAAATGGATAGCAAAATGTAATCCTGTAATGCTGCGTCGGCTCTATGGAATGGAAGGTAAGTATGGGACAGGCCAAATAATTCATCAAATACTGTTCCTGATAATGAGTGATGAGTTGCATTGTACAAGGATTCGTAGAATGCTGCAAATGGCGCCCAATCTTCAATGATGAAACCGAATGCCTCTGCAGTTAGTACACCTACAATAAAAGTTGCAATACCCATATTCATGAGTATTCTAGCACCTACTGCGCCAACTGGGTCATGACCCATCTTCGACTTGAGTAACAATGCTAGTAGCATTATTACCAAACCATACCCGGCATCCCCTAGAATTAATCCGTAGAATATTGGGAATGTAAATGCTAGCATACTAGTTGGGTCGATAGTACCGTACTTAGGGCGGCCAACCAAGTTAGTCAACAGAGATGCGTGACGGGTTGCCGCAATTGTATCGTATTCAACTGGAGGATAATCGGTTTCATGATGATGGCCATCATCAGCGTGCCCATGCTCTTCGACAAACTCTTCTATCTTTAGATGTGAACAAATTTTGGACAGAACACTTCGAGCGTGATCTGATTCTGAAGTAGGAAGCCATGCTTCTAGAGCGTATGCGTGAGAACTGGTGGCACAAAGTGTGTGACCGGTTAGAATTTCACTCTCACGCTCAAGGTGTTCTTGAACAGCCAAAAGCATCCTTCCATTATTCTGAACCCAAGATTCCATCTTAGATTCACAATCTGAGACTATCTTCTGATTGTTTGTAATATCTTTACCAGCAGCCCCTAGTAATTCAGAAGGATTTCCTTTTCCGCTTGGAATTTGAATTGGTTTTGCGCTCAATTCGCCCATTGCCATCTGTACTTCTGCTGCCTCTTTACCGACGCATGCCACCGCCACTACATTACCCGCAACATGCATCTCTATTCGATTGCTTAATTCGCCGAATACTTGACTAGCTTTTCGGGCTTTACTAGTCTCGCCGAGATAGACTTCAACCGAAGCAAGTTCGGTCATCAGTTCCAATGGAATATTTAGAGGTGCTATGACTTTCAAGATTGAGACTCTTTCCTCAAGACGGGTGGTTTCAGCAACTGCATTGTTCTTCTTTTCTATAATTGAAGAGATCGATTCCAAATCGCTAGGGAACTTTCCCGAAAGTGCTTGCTTGACTATCTTTGCTGAAACTGGTCCTTCTTTATTTGAACAATTTAGTACCGCTATAGCAGAACGAACCTTTGCTAACATGCCGGATACTCCATCCGCATCTGGATGCGGGGTTCCAATACTAATGCCGTCTGTATCTCCTGAATAAGGAGCTAGGTGGATATTTCCAAGGTCCCCACACATTCGCAATGCCTCATCGAGTTCGCCAATAGATCCTGCCATTGTAAGGCGAGACATTTCAACAGAACTAAGCATAGTAACACCTCAATTGGACATCAAAGAATCGATAACGAGTTTTACAGCAGCTGAACGACGGTCGCCTGCTGAAGATTGAATCACTTTGACGGACTTAGCGCCTTCTGCATGAACACTTTCCGCCTCTTTACCGGCTTTACTACGAGCAGAATCAAGTTTCTTGACGGTGGAATTAACAGCACCATCTTGTGCACTTTGAACCAGTTCAGATGCTTCTTTACGAGCATCAGCCACTATTTTTGTGGCCTTCTCTTTAGAGTCTGAAAGCATTGCATCAGCCGAATCTTCGGCTTTTTTGATGCTGTTAAGTACATTTGACAGACCCATGTGTAACACCCTTATTACTCGGCCCGACCTATAATGGGTTCATAACCCTCGTGGTCTAATAATCACATGATTAAATCAAAAACAATTGGTATGCCCCCCAAATAGTCAAATCTGAAAGGCATGCCGAACGACTATGTCCGACCGCTCCAAAACCGGAGGATTCGACCCCTCCGGAATCGATGAAGAGGCGTGGACTGAATTAGAAAAGCAATTGGAAGCCACCATTCCTGTATACGACAGAGTCAATAAAATCATGACTCTAGGCTTCGATAAAAGTATGCGCAAACACGTCCGTAATCATGCAAAAAAGGGTATGAAAGTTCTCGAAGTTGGTTGTGGACCCGGTTCATTCGCCGTAGGGCTAGAAGGAATGGATTTGACATGCCTTGACCCTAGTGCTGAGATGTTGAAAGTATGTCGTAAAAGAGTAGATAATACTCGTAGCGAAAGAAATGAAACCCCCGCCCAATATGTCGAGGCTGTTGCCGAAGAGATTCCACTACCCGACAATACTTTCGACCGAGTATTCTGTCTGTTCTCATTCAGAGATTTCAAAGACAAGAAACAAGGTCTATCTGAGATATTCAGAGTGCTGAAGCCAGGCGGGCAACTCGTGATATGTGATGCAGGAAAGGCAAATTGGTTACATGGCCTATTTGGGAGATTGTATATGGGAACTTTTGTTCAATGGGTTGCTCGAATAGTTACTAAAGACCCAAACCATCCATGGAAATGGCTGTCCCGTACATACACTCACTATGGTACGCATGGCTACTACAAACAAATGATGAGAGAAGTTGGATACAGTAATGTCAAAGCAAGATTATTATTCCCTGGTATGTCTAGTCGCTTCAAAGCAGATAAACCCGAATAACTATCTCATTCTTTAGTTTACAATCATATTTGTTGAGCGTGTTTTAATCTACTTATGCAAGGTATCAAAGAGTAAAGGGCTTACGGATATTCATGGCCAGTAGACGAGTTGCCCTCACTATACTAATGGTTCTTCTTTTCTATATACCATCTAATGCGTTAGGAAATGAAGACTCAAACATAGTCTCCCAATTCGGTGTTGGGTTCGATGAAGTGGTCATAGCTGACTCCTCTGATTCTCTTTCAGATCCTAGAGACTTAGAGTTTCACCCAGGAAGGGCGAATGAACTATGGATAGCAAATAGGGCTACTGACAGTATAACTATCATTGAAAACACGGGTCTCGAGAATCAAGTGTCCCAGAACCGTAAAGATTCGAATCGTAACCACTTTCTCGAAGAAGTAAGTGCTATTTCGTTTGGGGCTTATCATCCCGAATTTGACTGGCAATGGGGTTCTGCTCAAGAAACGGTAAACACATATTGCGGCCAAGGCGACCCAAATAATTTCATGGGACCAACACTATGGCCATCTTCGTTAAGTCATTTCGCAGTAGAGAATCAGGCTCCCGGTGGCCTTCTTGGCAGCCATCTAGACATGAACCATGAATCGCCTTATGGAGTAGGTATTGCTCATGACTCTGGCAATTCATATTGGTACAATGACGGATACTACGGTGAACTGGTCTACTATGACTTCCAGCAAGACCATGACACAGGTGAAGATGACCACTCAGATAGTATCGTTAGAAGATATTCTGAAATTCAATTAACTCATTCATACGGGATTCCAGGTCACATGGTTGTCGACAAAAGTTCAGGCATCCTTTACATTTCAGACCCTGGAGCAAACCGTGTCCTTTGGGTAAATACAGATGATTCGACATTTAGCACACAGGATATATATAATGACCCATCAAGAATGGAGCCACTAGCTGAGTATTCAAGAATCACAGGAATTGAATGGGGCATTCTTGCATCTGGACTGAATAGCCCATCTGGAATCGCTGTAGAAGGAGACCAACTTTTCGTATCACTCAATGGAAATGGTAACATTGTAGCTTACGACCTCAATGCTAACGGTAAAGGTGGAACTGAAGCAGATTCGATCCAGACCTCAGCATCATCTATTATGGGTCTTGAAATTGGCCCAAATGGAAACCTATACTACGTTGATAACGGCAACGACGAAGTTGTAAGAATTGACCCTTATACAGATGTCGATGGTGATGGAGTAATTGATGAAAATGACAATTGCCCATTAGTAGCAAATCCTAACCAAGTCGACCACGATAGTGACCTTATCGGAGATGCCTGCGATGATGATGATGACAACGATGGAATCCTCGACAATTTAGACGACTGCGCCAATGGCAAGAAAAATTGGACACCATCTGAAGCCACCGATTATGACATGGACGGATGTGCTGACGAATCCGAAGACTTTGACGATGATAATGACGAAGTTCTCGATAGTGGAGACGGTTGTTCATTGGGCGAAAAAGGTTGGGTTTCAACATTATTAAATGATTATGATAATGATGGCTGCAAAGATGACGGAGAAGATCTCGATGATGATAATGACAATATTTGTGATTCGGGATGGGACGCTGCATGGGACTGTATGCTGTCCTCTGCAGAATCGGACACATGTCCACAAAGTGCTTCAAATTTCTTTTCTAACCCTTCCAATGATGCAGATCAGGATGGTTGCGAGGACAGAAATGAGGACGAGGACGATGATAACGATGGTTTCGCCGACAAGCATGACGACTGCCCTATCGAAGCGGGCCTGAGTGATTCAGGCAAACTAATTGGATGCCCGGATATGGATGGTGATGGTTATGCTGATACTATTGATGAATTCCCTGAAGAACAATCGCAATGGTCTGACATCGACGAGGATGGCTTTGGTGATGAAGAAAATGGATTAGATGGAGATAGTTGCCTTACTGTAACTGGAACTTCTACTGAAGACAGAACCGGATGCCCTGATACAGATGGAGATGGATGGTCTAATCCAGATCTGAATTGGAACGCAGCATCTGGAGCTGATGCACTTCCTAATGATGATACTCAACATCAAGACAGAGATGGTGATGGATACGGCGATAATGAAACCGGTTTCCAAGCAGACTCCTGCCCCGATATTCTTGGCACTTCAACTTTAGACAAATTTGGATGCTTAGACACCGATGGAGACGGATGGTCTGACTCTGGAGACATGTTACCTCTAGAACCAACACAATACGAGGATTCAGACCTAGATGGCTATGGAGACTTTGCGGCTGGAAATTATCCAGATAGTTGCCCTGAATTGTTTGGTAATTCCACACAACTGCTACTTGGTTGCCTCGACTCCGATGGTGATGGCTGGGCTGACCAAATAGATGCGTTGCCTGAAAACCCAGATTATTGGGAAGATGATTGCCCAGATGAAGTCGGTACTTCCTATGAAGACAGAACAGGCTGCCTAGATTCAGATGGAGATGGATGGTCTGATGATTCAGATGATTTCCCAAATGATGCATCACGTTACGTCGATAAAGGTACTTCTTCCAATTCATTCATGCTGATTATTGCAGGTGTAGTAGTTGTTCTTGCTCTGTTAGGACTTGTTTTGATGAGCCGTAAGAGGAATGATGTAACCATCGGCCAGAGCCCTAATCCGGTTGCTTTTGCGCCCGTCATCACTCAAAATGGCCCTCAGTTACCACCAGAAGGCCTACCTGCTGGATGGACAATGGAACAATGGGCTTGGTATGGAGAAGACTACCTAAAGAATCGCTGATTCAGAGAAACTTATGTCTGAAGTCTTTGTCGAGCAGACATGGATTTGAGAGAACTTCGGAAAGAAGATATTTCTGAAATTTGGGAAATCAACGAGCAGGGCTTACCAGGAACTGGCAAGGTTAATTCTGAAGAAATCGGGCGGCTGCTCGGACATTCAGAACTGGCAATAGGGGCATTTAACGATGGCACTTTATTGGGATTCGTGATATGTCTTTTGCCTAGAACAGAATATGGGAGTCCTAATTATTCTTGGTTTAACCAAAGATATGATGATTTCATCTATGTCGATAGAATCGCGATTGCCGAAAATCACCGTAACCTTAGAATTGGTTCAAACCTTTATCAGAAAGTTGTAGATTATGCCGAACAACGTAGCATCCCAATTGCTGCAGAGGTTAGTCTGGAGCCCCCTAACCCTGGATCAATGCGTTTCCATTACAGATATGGTTTCAGTGAAGTTGGAATTCTGAAACATAAGTCGAAATCTGTTACAATGATGCTTCGAAATTCACGATAATGCAAATTGGTCAATTCGCAAACAAAGGGACATTCCCCCTTTCACATCCCAAGTCTCAAGCGATGCGCTCGACTGTTTCTGGAGTAATTCCTTCTTCAGGAGTCACTCTGTATACCATAATCGAAAGGTTTTCTGGAGCGTTCCTGAATTTTGAAACTATCATGGAAGTCTCGAAATCAGAACCAACTGTTCTAACCTTGAAATCACAAACCATGTCAGCGATAGCCGCCATTTCCTGTTTGATTGCTGGTGTGATGGTATCATTTGAAACCGTAATGAAAAGTATACCACGATTTAGTTGTGTATGAGCTTGCATCATTCTGAGCATAGCCACTACACGACTAGGATCATCTCTTTGCATGAAGAAGTCGAAGGAGTCGACTACTGCCCTGAAGTAAGGACCCATAGACATAATCTCATTTACCATTTCAGTTAAGAAATCTTGAGTGTCATCATCTACGAATCTAGTCTGAGCTAATCTCTGAATATCTGGTAGTTTGAAACCTTCTAATCGATAACGGCTTGCAAGTAATTCTTTCTCTAGAACTCTAGCGTTAAACTCTTCACCAAGAGTACGAACTGAAATATCCGTTGGCCAACTATACTTCTTGAAAACACGAGATATCTCAAGTTGGCTTTCGTTAGTAGAAATTAGGATAGTATTGTCTGGCTCTTCAGCAGGTGATGTGAATTGTTTAGCGAACAATTCTGAACCCGCACCAATATCTGTGAATCCAATTACAAGAAAACCACGTGGCACTCCACCGAACATTGCATTGTCGAACTTTGGAACTCCAAAACTTCCTACGCTACCAAAGAATTCTTCATCTTCCAAATCGAATTTGACCTCTTTATTCATTCAAAACCATCTCCTTAGTGAATGACCACCTGGCCACGATCGATTAAATCGGTGCAGTATAGGTCTAGGTTTGAAAGTACCATTGGGGGTACTTGGTCGGGTACATTCAAAATAATCGACAACACTTCTCTTTGACGGAAAGTGTTGATAAAAGTATGAAGGTATTCTGCAAGCATTCTTTCTTCGTTGTATATTGCCAATGCATTTACCGAATCGATTAGAACGAAATTGCGTTCTGTATTTGAGATTCTTAGAATGTAAAGAGTCCTGAGTAACACGCTTTCAAGCATGATTGGGCTATCTACGAAAGTAACGTTAGGGTAAGGCACTTCGGTACCACCTAATATTCCAGAAGATACCAAATCCAGGAATTGGATGTGTGATACATCGACACCGATTGCTTCGAATGCTTCGATAATCTCAACCGCTCCACGTGTGGCACAAATGTATACTCCACCCATCTCAAACATTTGCATGAGAGGAATCATTGTTGATGCCGCCACCATGAAAGCATTCGAGTTGCCACAGCGAACTTGAACTGATGAATTAAGGCTAACTTCTGTTAGTTGCTCAGCGATTCTTTGATCTAATTCAAACATAATCAGGACCCCCATCTGCTTGTCTTATCACTGACAGCTCCCCACTTCAACATAGGGGTTAACATAACTCCCAAAGGAGTAAGTTCGATTGCATGTTTAGCACGACTGTGAGATGTACCTCGCATTTTTACAACTTGTAAGAATCTAAGTAGATGTCCCATTCGCTCTACGTCACCCATTACAATAATTCCATCCGCAATCGCTTCTTCTACACCAAATGAAGACCAGTGTGCATTCTCGGTTGCAGAGGTGATTTCTGAAATCAGAATTGTTGTACAACCTAATGTTGCAAGTTTCTTTCCAAGAGTGAATAGGAAATCTCGAATCAACTGCTCGCTCTTAATCTTGTAACACAGAGTGGTAACAGAATCAATAACTAAACGAGTAACTCCAATTGTGTTGACGATGTCAACTATTGCTTTAATCAAAGCATGTACATCTTCTAAATCGAATGAAGCCTTATCTAAACCTAACCAAGAATACAATACGTCCATATCAAAAACGTTGATTAGTCCACTATCGATCATATTCATATCAAAAAATGCATATTGTCGAATATTCTCCAATAATTTCACACTTGGCTCCGTAGCAGTAAAATGAGCACATGCCTCCCCCGCTAAAGCGCCTCTAACCAAGAATTCCATGGCAAATGTGGTCTTTCCAGAACCACAGGTTCCTGATGCAAGAACGGTGGACCCGTAAGGTATTCCACCCCGTAGAATTTCATCCATTCCATGTATACCCGTGATGCAACGGTCGCGGCTGTATACTGTTTCCGGCTGCATGGCTAACAGTAGACCCAAATCATCGCACTAAATGAACGATACGCCAAAAACGTTCAGACTTCGCCCGGAGTTGGGGATTGTGAGACATTCCAAGAGGAAGGTTGAGAGGGTGGGCCGCCGTTCCAAACAATGGTATTGTCCAAAAGTATACCAGTAGATGGATTCCATTCGATTTTACAAACTTGTGTGCCCGTACTTTCATCTTCTTCTGCGAATAACATTCTGAGCCGGCCCTGATTATCATCTAGGCCATTTATGGAACCAACACCTAGGAAGCCGCTATTACCTAAATCATAGACCAAACTAGCATTACCAACTTCTTGACTGGAAGGATCGCCACTGAAAAGAACGATTCCACCCCCTGGAATTACTCCATCTTTATACAAGTAATCGGTAGTTCCACTCGAGCCGCTTCTTTCAAACGACCAACCTTTCAAAGAAAGAGCAAAGCCATTCTGATTCGCAACTTCAATCCATTCAGGACCACCACTTGAAGGTCGAGGTGATAATTCTGTAATTCGTAGAAGCTTTGGTACCTTTGCTCCATCATGAACCTCTAAACTTACTGAGATTACATCTCCTTCACTAATGAAACTACGACTAGCGACTGAAGATGTTGTTGCAGAGGAGCGGTCTGAGCCTCCATCGAATAAAACTAAACCATCTCTTGAGAGATTAGAAGTAGATTCAACTTGTATCAATAATCTGACCTGCAAATCATTTGCTAGTCCCAATCCGCTCGTCATTGCCTCTATACTGACATTTGGTAATGCAGCAACACGGTCCAAATCTAGGATTCCACCTTTGATAATACCTGGTTGAAGAACACCCTTGTATAATCCGGCCACTGGTATTTGGTGCCAGTTTGAAGTAGAGTTTCCTTGGTCACGAACACCATCAGCATAAGGTACAAACCATCCCTCTCCATTAGTGAGACGATCCAAGCCCTCAACTGCTGATCTATCGACAAGGTCCGTATAGGGGTCGTTACTGCCTAATTCAAGTTGGGCCAGCGACATGAATGCTGTTAATATCATTAAGAAAAGAGTAAATGCAGATAGAAATTCAATAACAGCAACAATTGCTTCATCCCCATTGTCTGGAGTTTTGCGAGAATGTTGAGCCCCCTGCATAATAGGGGGGAGTAGCGGGGAGTCAAGAGGGTGTCGCCCGTCACACACACTAAGTGCACAATAGTAGCCATTGCTAGGTTAGTCACCGATTGATATTTGAGGGGCGGATGCTAGGGCAACATGATGTCCAGCGCTTATGCTGAATCTAGCAATGCCTCCGCAAGGAGCAGCATTGGCCTAACGGCACTGTTGATATTATCCGCATTTGGTGGACTTTTATTGGCTCCAACTGCATCTGCAACCGTCAGTGGAGACTATGAAATTACATCATCAATATCACCACGTCCAGGAGATGTTATGACATCTTGGGACCCCTTCACATTAGAGGTCGAAGTCACAAATTCTGGGTTCTTCTTTAACACGGAATCACGCTCGATTGAATGGTTCATCTGCGAAGGAACAAAAGATGCTAGTTCTTGTTTTAACCAAAAAGAGGATTATGGAACCGGGATTATTGAGTCTGTCCCTGTTGGACAAAGCGTGAACTACACATTCACTCAAACATTTGGTTCGGATGGCGATGAAGGCCCCTATACCTTAGTTTATAGATTCATAAACGGAGATACAAATGCATCCAACGATGCAGGAATATACAATTTCAATTTATCTCAGAAATTAGTCGATGTATCTTTTGAATCGCAAGATATTTTGTCTCAATTGGAAGGTGTCGCTGAATATGGCGGTGAATTAATTTTCAATACAGATACTGAATACAATATGAGTTTAGAAGGTGTTGTCACATCATGTAGTACATGTAATCTCGAGGCAGGCATTGGCTGGAGATTAATCAACTCATTAGGCGATGAGGTCGCAAGTCAATCCACACCTTACTCCAACCTACCATCTTGGGGACAAAGTGCATTCACAAGAGATATGTCTCCACTAAACTTCAGTTATGAAGGAGAATATACCATGGAATATGGATTGATTAGTTCCAGCGGAACGCCATCGGGCGATATGAACTCTTACAATGACATACAGAGTGTTGAAGTTATTTTCGATGACACCTTAGATCTTAAAATTACAAGTGTGTTTCCGCTTAATTCCCCAACTTCTGCAAAATACTTCTATGGAAACGACAGTGTTTCAGTCATCATCTCAAATCTTGGAAATCAAACTGTTGTTGAACCATTGGTTAAGTTCTTAATTATGGATTTGAATGAGAATCTTGAATACGAGGAGGATTGTTATCCAACAGAAATATTGCCTGGTGATGATGCTAATTGCATATTCGACTTGAACAAATTAGGCGATAAATTGTTGAAAGTACAGGTAAGTGCGGCTCTTGATGAAGGTAATGATGCTAAACCATCAGATAACATTTACAGAACCGGGCCAGTAGAAGTAATAGCAGGAGACATTAACCCAATAATAGATCAATCTGAGTTCTACGGCAAGTATAACACCGCAGATAAGATAACATTCTCAACTAGAACACTTAGTACAGCACCTGGACCACTTACTTACAGTTGGTGGAATGCAGGAATTATCCCCTTGGGCACCGGCCAAGAGTTGCAAGTAAATGCATCTAGCATCGGCCTAGGCGACCATTATATCTCGGTCAGAGTAACTGATTCATTAGGTGACATGGAGTCTGCTGTCATCGCAATTACGGTCTACAATAGTACAAACATAGGAAATTCAAACTGGCTTAATGGTTCAGCAGTCACTAGAACTCATGCAGTTGGTGAATCGGTTTATGATTATCCATTAGCAGGAGTTGGCTACAACTCAGGCGAGGACGTTGAAGCACTCCTAAGGTTCTCTGTGGACGTATTGCCAACCGGTGGCGAAATAGATGCAGGAATGGATTGGATGGAGTTCGACCTCAACCTTACAGCTCTTCTACCCGATAATATACCTCGAGATACATTAACAATGCACGAATTAATTGATTTTGACCTAACTGAATGGAGCACTCTTGATGGAGAAAATAGCTTCGAACTAATTGATAATGAAACTTTAAGAGTGCGTATTGTTGAAAATATGGATTTGTTACTTGTGGGGGAGTTAGCGCCGCCTGAAGTTAATTCAGGAGATTTGGAATTAACTCTATTGCCCGATGGCCAGATGCAAATTGACTGGAGCCCTACTGGCGATTTAGGAAATGCATATTTTGGTGGATGGAACATCTACAGAATCACTAGCCCTGCATCTGCATCAGCATACTTCCCAGATCCAAGTGAGACTACGAGTGAGTTCGTATGGAGAGGTTTGATGCAAAATTCACTTTCAGCAACCCTAGAAGGTGAAATGGACACCTGGGTTGATGAACGTGAATTAGAAACTGGAATCTGCGCATCATATGCAATAATTCCGATCGACCGAGCCGGAGAGCCAAACTACTTCGAAGCTAGAGTTTCTGTAGAAGATGGAAACCCAGGACTTACTTGCGGTGATGCAATAGACCCAAGTTCAATGGTTAGTGGGATGACTGCAACTACTTCTTACAATAACAATACTTCATGTTATGATCTGTTTCAAGATTGGAATCGTTGCTATGAAGTAACCCTATCTTGGACATGGCCAGACCATGAACCTGAAGGAAATATTACATGGAATCTTTACCGGATTGAACAAAGGCCACAAGATATCGATTTACGATACATAGAACCGATAGTCACTGGACTGACTAACCTACCTGGCCAAGAGGGTACATTCACTGAAATTGGTACTGATTACGATGGAGTATTACCATACAGAACATACTACTACATCTTGACACCACTAGACAATATCGGGAACGAATATACAATTGTTGATTACCCTTCAAGCAATGTCGAAAGAGTGTATGTTGAAGAGGAATATTGGGATTATAATGAGTATCGCATCCCAGAGCCACCAGCACCTGAAGAGCCACCTTACGGGATTCAATGGCTGGGTGATCTAGAGGATTACATGCAAACAGAAACTTTCCAAATAGCAGGCATGGTAATGCTTCTCACCGTATTGATAAACTTCATTGGTCTACCACTAATTTTGAAGAAGCGTAAGAAGATGAAAAGAGTTCTAGCAAAGCGTGCTGGGAAACAGACAGCGAAATCTGATGATGATTTTGAAGATTTCTTCAATTGATTGTATCAACCGTCTGCTTTATCTGAAATAGTCAAGTGGCCGGAATACTTGCGGCGATCGCATAGCCTGGCCATTGCGTCGGATTGCTAATCCGATGGGTCTACCCACGGGGGTTCGAATCCCCCTCGTCGCGCTTCTAAGACTTGGACTATTCTGCGTTCAGAACCTTCCTTTTTACCTGAAGTGATTGTTTCCACTTTAGCATTAATCGGTTCACTAAAGGTACCAAGAACAAGAATCCGATTGCCCAATACCATACCTGATCTTTTGGAACTGCAACTACGTAAACAAATGCTATGAACATCCAAGCAAGATATCCTAAAGAACGCATGAAAGATGCAAACGCTAATGGCATTCTTCCATCAGAATCTAATTTTTCATATAAGTCGATATTCCACACAGAGATTGCATACCAGAAAGTAATGATTACAGAAAGGAATGCCCAAGCTAATGGTAATCCATATTCTGGCCAGAAATATGGTACTGAGCTAATTGCAAATAGCATAACACAGTATATCTTGGATTCAAATAGGGTTCTCTCTGGACCTTTTACATCAGGCATCATTGGAACTCCTACTTTCTTATATTCGCCACTTCGATAAAGGGCAAGAGCCCAAAAATGAGGTGGAGTCCAGAAGAAAATCAATGCGAACAGCATCCATGGTATTGGCGAACCCAAATCAAGCGGGTTGAGATTATCTGGAAGTGATTGTGCTGAGGCAACAACCCAACCGATTAGTGGTGGGGTTGAACCAGCGATACCTCCAATCACAATATTCTGAGGAGTGCGTCGCTTTAGCCACATTGTGTAAATGAAGACATAAAATAAAACTGAAAATAATGTCCAGAATACTGCCTTCCAGTGAATTGGATAGAATATTGCACAACCTGAAATGGAAATTATTATTCCAAATACTAATGCATGCATTGGTGAAATGTGACCTTCAGGGATTGGCCTAGTCCTTGTTCTAGACATACCTACATCGATATCCCTGTCATAAACCATATTGATTGCATTGGAACCACCTGCTGCAAGAGTTCCCCCCACCAAAGTCACCAAAATAGCGAGTATCGTGTCACTCCAAGTCCTATCACCTGCTAGAGCATCACTTCTAACCATCAGGTCATGTGCCAAAATTGCGCAGACTGCTGTAATCTGTAGTAAGATTACCACTCGCAATTTCATCAGTTGCAAAGTATATTGTCAGAAGGTTGGGCTTGGCATCACTCATCTTCGTCACCTCCTTGACTAGATTGCAACAGGATCAATCCGATTGATGCGCAAATGAAACCTACTACGCCGATTATCAAATGTAGCAGGGACAGTTTTTCAGGGAAATTACCCATTTTGGCCAAAACGACGTACATTCCACCGATTAGTACATTCAATAACCAAAACCCAGTTGCGGCATCTAAAAAGTTAGAATATGTTTTGTTGGCGCCTGTTTCTGTGGTTTTCTCTCTGGTTTTCATACCACCGAGTATCAATGCAATACCAACAACTCCGGCACCTAAGCGATGGACCATTTGCACTAAGATACCACTACTGTCCAAACTTGGTAAGAAATCACCTTGGCATTTCGGCCATCCATCAGGGAATCCAACTGAACATCCCTGGTTGCCATTTGTTGAAGATGATACCCAAGCTCCCATTATCAAGAGCAAGAATATCGATAATGTAAGGATTACAAATCTTTTATATTCCGATTTTTTGAAAAGAGTAGGTGCAGTAAATGTTGCCCATTTAGCACCTTCTTTTTTCCTCATGTTCACATATTGCCAGATTAGAATGAAAACAAATAGTGATGCTAGTCCTAGGTGCAATGCAACAGACCAGTCGGCATTATCGAATTTGACAGTTATAGCACCCGCTATGCCCTGAATGGTTAGTAAAATTCCAGTAAAGAATGAAACTTTGACAAGCGAATCGCCATAAATTTCCTTTCGCTTCCATATTATCAAGAAATTGGCCAAAACTGGAATCGCCATCAAACTAGCAAGTAAACGATGAACCCATTCTACAAATATTTCGAAGGTTGTGTAACGATGGTCCTCTCCGCGACTATCATACTCTCCTGTTTCATCGTACCAATCTCCTTGTTCTTCGACTGAAACATCAAATCCCCATGTTCCAAAACATTGTGGCCAATCAGGACATGATTCACCTGCATCATAGATACGTATAGTGCCTCCAACCATAATAATGAGCATGGCCATAATGGCTACAGCAAGAGGCAACGAGGAAGGTCTCGTGTACCATTTGGTTGCCATCAGTCCTAGGGGGCCGTAGGCTCCCTTTTAACAAACCGGACTCCTTGCGCTGCATGATGAGGAGTGCTATTCTAGCGTGTCTTTTCGCTGCAATCACTATTTTTACTGGTTTTTCAGGTGCGCATGGTTTGGAAGGTGCTCATTCAGAAGGATATATTGTAGATATCTTAGTTATAGATTTAGACTGTGAAGAAAATGAAACATGTGTTTCACGACCGAGCAATATCGTAGAGTATTTTGGTGCTGATTGGTGTCTCGAATGTCCCGAGGTCGAACAACAATTGAATGAAACATCAAATCAATCGGCTATAATTCTGAACCATAGACCATCTTCAAGCGACGACTTTTGGTTGCCAGAATCGCGTGAACGATTTCTTGAAGTGTACGGGCTTTGGGGATATCCAACTTTGACTATAGACGGACATTACATTCTCGCAGGACCAACTCAATCTAGGGAATTAGACACTCTTTTGTCAGATTCAAATTCTAATTATAGTGGAATTACCAATGTGAGCCTCGATAACAATAATTTGACAGTTGAAGGTTCTTTTGAAGGTCAAAATATTGATGTCTGGACAGTCTCATCTAATTCAAAACACAGAAACTTGGTGACAAATCATACAAACCTATCTGAAACCAACTTGGTGAGCATCGATGGCGAAAAGTTGGTGATCGTTGTTTCACATCCAGGATACATTGCTCTTGTGTCAGGTTCAACCCTGCCGGCGAATGATTACATTCCAGATGGAGGATTGGATGAAATCGGTGAAAGTAAGGGCTCAGTAAAGGGTTCTACTATAATCATCGTCACTATATTATTGATGATGATAACGCTGCCTGCAACATTCCAATTAGTTCAGATAATTCGCTCCCCGCCACCGATTGAAGAAGAATGAACAAATTCAGTGGTGGCGCAGGGTTCAATAACAGGGCGCTGGTCGCAAAACTCCGCACGTACTGTGCATGAGGTGTACTTAATGGTCAAGCCAATCCGCCCACATACCCGCTTTGAACGCGCTCGAATAATTGGCGCACGTGCTCTCCAGATAGGAATGGGCGCACCTCTAAACGCTCCTGAGGATGTCCTCCGTGAAGCGTTTAAGGAAGAATTAATTTCCCTGTATGGACTTGAAGAAGCATCTGTCCGCTTCGTTCTAGATCCGCTTAAGATTGCAATGTATGAGTACGAAAACGAACTCATTCCAATCGATACCGACCCGCACAATGATTGAGATTAACAAATCAATTGTCTACGGCATATCCGTAGAACTCAGGATTTATTGGGTCATCTAAAGCATCACGCTTAACCAACATCGTTCTGATTTCCCAAAGGTCAGTGAATACTCTATATTTTAGAGTCATATCTAGATAATCAACTCCACTAGAACCACCAGTGCCCATCCTGCGCCCAATCATTCTCTCAACCATTCTAGCATGGTGTGACCGGAATAGCAGCATTGCCTGTTCTAGGTCGACGACTGTGTCGATCAATCTCCTCGGCCAAGATAAGGAGTGGTAATTCACGATAAGATTCAATGAATAAGTAAACCGGCACGTAGCAGGCTACAACCTTTGCCGTCGGGCAGTCAAGAAGTCTCTGTGCACCAGCGATACCAGCTTCGATTCTTGGACGCTACATTGCTCTCTTCAGTACCATGGCCGATCTTTCACCATGTGAGCGATTACCGACTCGCCATGTTCGCACATGACATAGCAATCGATGTGTTCCTTCAGCGAAATCTTGTAGCACAGTATGCTCTCACCTCCAGAGACACCGTTAACTGGAGTTCTGGCTAGCCAACTGCTGATACATACATCATTCAACGAAGGCATGATTATCGATACGGATCCATGTTCTCCATCACAGCATCACTCAGTTTGCCTTCAGAGTGTAGTTTACGGTTGTGAATCATAGGGTCCATACCTCCAATTCGTTGCTCGGATTCTAAGACCCATATAGCATCTCTAAAGTGTACGCATTTGCCAACTTTCAAATCCAGACGAGGTACCCAACCGGTCACGGAATGCTAAGGAAATCCTGAGGCGCTAAGTGTCTCCCATTACCCTCCATTGGGAGGCCAGTAGGCGGAATATCTCAGAGCACCTCTCAAGGTGGCTAACGACGACTGGGATCTTCTTCTTCGCCCACTTCCGCGACATTCATTACAAATTCAGAGCCTCTTCAAGTTCACTGATTAATTTGTTTGAACCACAACTCAAACGCCTGATGAACAACAATAAAGTGCATTTCGTCGTTCGAAGGTGGACGGATTATGCCCATCCGGTCCTGATTGTAAGAGATAGCAATTCATCCAGTTGCAGGTAGTTACCGTAGGTCATCCGGCTGCCGGGAGTATCGCTGCTCATGTTCACTCGCAGAGCGGAGCAGGGCTTGAAACCTTGACGGAGGAAGAACAAGCCCTTGGAAGGCCAGAAATATCGGCCCTCAAACTATTTGATTTCGGCACACTAATTCCGTAACGGTCATTAATGAAGACACAGAAGCCGTCGGCATGGGCGTAGACATAGGACTGTTGCGGAATTGGCTAGAATCCTACGACCCGGAGCAGATCACAATCGGAGTGGTCGCTTCTCATTCATCGCTTACAGATCCTCCATGGAGCACGCCAAGAAGGTTTCAAGACACTAGGGATTGCAGTTGGTGAAAACCGCCGAAGGTTCTACTCGGCATTCCCTGGAGCAGAGCCAGATGAATGGTTAATGCTCGACAGTTACAGAGAGATGCTAGACCATGCACAATGGTTTAGAGACCGAAACGTGATTATTATACCACATGGCTCTCTTAGTCGAGTACCTAGGAAGTACAAATTTCAAGAACTTGGAAGTTCCAACATTTGGAAACCGAGGTATATCCTGCACTGGGAGAGCAGTAGGGCGCGCCAAAGGCAAGTGGCTTGGAAGAAGGCGGATGCTCGATGCCGAAGGTGGTCGATGACCCCCACGATATCGACGGACCTGTGATTGTGAAGTACGCAGGGGCCAAAGGGCGGAGAAGGATATTTCATTGCAAGAGACTATAGAGACTTCAAGCGAAATGTAAACCTCGATGAAGAGTTTACAATCCAAGAGTACGTACTAGGATGCAGGTACTACCTACACTTCTTCTTCGACCCGACCGCCGATGATGGATTCCAAGTTCAGGGTAGAGGCAGCAATGCTGGCAAGAACTCTGGGCCGTCTTAGAACTGATGAGTATGGATCGAAGAGATGAATCCAACGTCGATGAGTTCTACAAATTGGGCAGTCTACGAGATTTGACGAGAGATGAGCCTTGAGCCATCATTTGTCGTAACCGGAAACCAACCGGTAGTAATCCGCGAAAGTCTCCTTCCAAGAGCATTTGAAATGGCAGAAGGTACCGTTGCAGCCTCATTCGAGTTAGAGGAAGGCGCAAGGGGCATGATCGGTCCGTTTTGCCTAGAGACAATAGTAACGGACAAATTAGAATTCAGAGTATTCGAGATTAGTGCACGTATTGTAGCAGGCTCTAATCCATTCGTTGGAGGCTCACCCTACAGTGACATCAACGAGCCGTTCATGTCCACAGGTACGGCGAATTGCACGCTCAATCAAGAAGGCAGATGACACAACGGATGAGCTGGATGATAATACTGTCCTGATACAATCTTCAAGTGACTTCACTGAGGACATCTGATAGACCGTCATCTGATTTCATCTGCAGGCTCTGAACCGTCCCATTCACCGCTTAGCAAGAGCCGCTAGCTTTGGCCTTGGCATCAGACTGCTTTCGCCGCCCTAGCCTTCGGGATCCTTCAATTGTGAACTCGCATGATAAGCATAATTGGGTCGCCACTGAAGAGACTTCAGACCTTCATACTCTTGCATGTCGCCACCAGCATTACAAATGATACCGTGAAAGTATGTAGGGTCCTTTGAACGACGCTTCTTGTGCTTCTTGTAATGGTGGACATATGCTTTGTAAGTCCCGCCAGGTGCCTTTCCCTCCGGCCAAACAACATTCTCCACAGGTTTCTTGGATTCAGGCCTGCACATTCGCATCGACATCTAAATCTCCTCCGCAAGCAGAAGTCTCTGTTTCCACCGTGAATCCTCTCACCAGAAGGGCAAACGACGTGTAGGTCAAGGTCATTGTAGTTGTTCCAGACTCAGAGAAATCTGAACATCAGAGGATTTCGCGCCTTCTCTTTCGAGTCTCTCCGTTCAGGTCATCCATTACAAGCTTGTAGTAGATGCCTTGATTGATCCTCAATGCTCATCAGCCTCGTTGGCCACGATTTCAGCTAGCCTCTGCTCTTCTGCTGCAGCGAGGTCCTTCTTGGCGAGCCTACTTCAAGATTGCGATTGCCATGGATTCGCTCTTGCTCTGCAATCTTTTCAGCTTCTTCAGCCACTAAGTGCAGACTTCCCTCTCGTTCATCAGAGCCGTCGTCTCGACTCTCAGGGGCCTCTAAGTTCGAACTCACAGACTAACGGGTAATTGGATCACCCGACTAGACAGTCCGGCCCTCGTAGTGAGCCATCTGGACCACCAGCAGTTGCACTACCACGCGGAACTTTGGTGGATCTTTCGAGCGGCGCTTGTTGTGCTTCTTGTAATGATGAACGTAAACCTTGTAAGAACCCGGAGGTGCTTTGAAATCAGGCCATACAATGTTCTCCACAGGCTTCTTGGTTTCAGGGTCGTAACATTGGCATCGACATCCAATTCCCCGCCACATTCTGAAATCTTGTTGCCGCCGTGAATTCGTTCGCCCGAAGGGCATAGTACATGCAAATCCAAGGTCATTGTAATTGTCCCACATCAAGAGAGACCTGCACTTCTGAAGACTTAGCACCTTCTCTTTCGAAGTCGCTTCTTCCAACTCAGAAGTCGCCGACTTCAGAAGTCCATCTGAGCCTCCATCGCCTCGGACTCCTTTGAGTGCCTCAAGTCTCGGACATAGCCGTTCTTCCTCGGCCTGCCGCAAGTTCTTCTTGCCTTTCCAGACTCTCGCTCATCAGCCAGCCGATTTCTCTTCAGCCAAGGCGTTCTGCTTCACGTCTCCTCAGCGCGTCTTTCCGTTCAGCCTCTCATTCTAAGCTTCACGCTCAGCCTCAGATTCAGCCTTCGAGTCGGGCAGCGTCAGCTTCAATGCTCAGCCAGCCTGGCCTCTTCTTCTTCGACCAATTTGCTGAGCAGCATCTCTCAGCAAGAGACTTTCCTTGCATCCTCTTCGGCCAGCATGAATAGCTCTCTCATCTCTACGCTTAGCATGCAAGGTGCCGTTCAACCTCAGCCAAGTTTGCGGTCAAATTCGCATTATGAGCTTCTGAGAAATCAGGAGTAACCCCGGCGGGACAGGTCTTGGCGGTGTATCGCCATAGCACGGTGAGCTACGGTCATCATCTACGGACCAACATGAACCAGATCCCGAACAGGAAGGCTCCGCCCAGAAAGGCCCAATCATAAGCCAAGAACCGAGGTCCATGACAGTGGGCCTAATATCAAACTGGGACTTATTACCATCGCCTATATTGTGCCTAGTTATCTTTCGTGACGGGCAACAACTTCCAACAAATCCATCCGTCCAATGCGCCATATACCAACAGGGGTTGTTAGTAGAGCCGCTATCAAAACAAATCCTATGATTTTTAAGATTACAAAGTAGTCAATTATTACAGGGAAATGGAATGCCAGGTTGATGATAAATCAGCCATAGCAGTGTAATAACCTATGCTTACCAAAGCACCTGCAATACCTCCAAGTAACCCGATAAATGTGTGCTCTACAGTCAGAATAACTGCCAAACGCGAACGGCTCGCACCTAGCACCCTTAGAGTTGCTAATTCTGAGTCCCTTTCTGAAAGATTGATCAATAAAGTATTGAACAGAATGGCTATTGCTAACAATCCTCCAATTGCATAAACAGACTGCATAATCTCTGTTTGCTGATTGATTATTTGTTTGACAGACTCGACCATGATTTCTTTTTCTACAATCGACGATGTTGAGATCCGTATATCCTCTATGTCCCCCTCCGGCAATAGTACTAGCAATGCCCCATTTGCTTCTTCACCAACGATGGAAACCAAATCTGCGCGATGTAAATATACAGACCTCGAAATTTCTCTAGCAATACCACTTATTTTCAAATCGTATTTAGTACCCTGATAGTCTATGGATATTGTATCACCAACTGAATAGTCTTCAATTTCAGATGACCCTTCATCGAGAATTATTTCGGGAGGGAATTGGCCCTCTTTTGGAAGTTTACCATCCAACATGTTCAGCCGATGTAGAGCGGTTTCTTGATCGGAAACAACATCTGCACCCTTGAGAATTAGTTCTTTATTGGTC
>CASICT010000018.1 GCA_949373265.1 Candidatus Poseidoniaceae archaeon
CACTGTAAGGTCGCCATTGGCGGCACGGTTTGCAAACTCGGGAGTCCAGCCCATGGAATCAAGGCGGGGGGTATCCTGTTTTTCAATCCAGTGGCTTATTCAAGGGTAAGGTTCAACTTTTGAAAATAATCCTGAATCCATTATGAATATTACAACTCTTGAACTATTGAGAGAGCGTCATCGTTTTTGAAACGGTTTTCCACGGTGTAATTTGAACGATTTCCATATCGGACTTCATCCTTTCAACTCCGCCTCCACTGATATTCAAAACAGTACAGTCATCCGCCTCAATATCTCCATTTTCAAGGGCTTGAATAACGCTGGCTAATGCGACAGCTGCAGGTGACATAATGTCGATTCCTTCAATCGATTCAAACATCTCCTTCGCCTCTTGAGCATCCTCTTTTGATACGATATATGTTTGACCGTTTGATTCAACCATGGTGTCGTAAACACCGCCTTTCACTTGATATGCAGGAGCCTTATTCAGTAAGTAATCTGAAAATACTTCCACTTCTTCATCTGGGAAATCAGAATCCTCAAGATGTGGTCTCTTTGCCTGCCAAGCATTGTGCATCGGACAGTGTTCCTCATTCTGGCTTACGTGTTGCCTAGGCGCGGGTCCTTCGAAAAGCCCAGTATCGATTAATCGGTTTGCCATTTCATGGACTCCAACCGGACCTGGCCCTCCTCCAATCCCTTGGAAATAGTGCATTGGAAGTTTACCGATAGCATAGGCGGCATCAATAATCAAACTACCAATTCCATCTCTGCGAGCAACATTGTGTATTCCGCCTTCCATTTGCCACGAATCTAAGTGTGGTGCGATTTTCTTTGAGAACATCTTTGCATCATAGTAATCACCGTCTTCAATGACAATTAATTTTACCGAATCACTTGGATGGTTTGCCGGAAGATACAACCTCCCTGCGTGGGCATTTCCAACAATAACAATCAGTGGGAAGTTCTCTAGTCCACAAAAATATGAAAACGCTCTAGCAGTATTTCCTGCACTAGCACAAATCATCCCCTTGCAACCCTTTTCTTTCAATCGCATGATAGTTGGAACTGCCTCCATGTCCTTGAATGAACCCGTAGGGCACATCCCTTCCTTCTCTGGCCAATATCCGTGGAATGTAACCCATAAGTTACTCATACCAATTCTGGCACCTAATTCGTTTGCTTTGTAGGTTGTAGTGCCTGCATTCTGTTCTGACATCCCAATGTTGGGAAGCCAATCTTGAAATTTTAGCATACCTTTCCTGGCTATTGTCAACATTGAGTTCGGATGAATATTCAGTGACTAGCAAAGCCCCGTCACTGTGGTGCAAAGTATACTCGTCTTCAATCACTTCATCAGTATGAAGGCAGCGAAGTTTGTACTTCGACATAATTCTAAATCCCTATTGATTCCATATATGGTTGTATGTATTTACTAAATCAAGGTTAGAGGTTTAGTATCACTTTTTTTAAAATCCAATGGGTTATTCAAGCGAAGGTATGTTCACCTGCGTACACAACCGGTAGATATGGCGAGTGTCCTAGTCACAGGTGGTGCCGGATTTATCGGCACTCATTTATGCAAGCATTTGCATGATTTAGGCCACCAAGTAATCTCCTTAGATTCTAACCATGTTGGCGACAAACCATGGGGGTGCGTTAATGCAGATATCAGGGATTCTTTGGAATTAGACGGTATCGACATCATCGTTCATCTTGCAGCTCAAATTTCAGTCCCTATTTCGATAGAACATCCAGATGAAACCTTATCTGTGAATGTAGATGGTACTTCTTCGATTATAGCAGCAGCGGAATCCTCTGGTGTAAAGCGCATCCTATTTGCATCAAGTGCCGCAGTTTATGGTGACTCAGAGCAAATACCGATACCAGAGGAAGCCCCATTGATACCCCAATCGCCATACGCGGTTTCCAAAATCATTGGAGAAGAATTACTCAGGCGTTCTAAAATTGAAAGTTGTTCTTTACGATTTTTCAATGTCTATGGCCCTGATCAATCAGCCGAGGGTGGATATGCTGCGGTAATCCCGGCTTTCAAGAAAGCAATTGCAGATGGGAAAGAGTGTAGGATATTTGGCGATGGAACACAAATTAGGGATTTCATCCATGTTCAAGATTTAGTTAGAATAATCACACTTGCAATAGAATCTGAATCCTTACCTTTGGAATTAAACATCGCTTCTGGAAAAGCTACTACGTTGCTAGACCTGATAGAAATACTCGGTGAATCAAACCCGGGATTATCTCCACCTGTATTCTTGGAAGCGCGCGAAGGTGATATTCATACATCCTTAGCAGATATTTCTCGGCTATCGCAATCACTGCCGGTAGGTGATATGATTAGTATTAAGGAGGGTCTTGTTTGAAAATAGTGTGGCTATCTTCTAGGTTTCTTGAAGGCGATTTGAGTTCCACGACTCAGATCCAATTAGCCAATGGGTTAGTCACTAAAGGCCACACTGTTGACTTCTACTCTCCGGGTGAATCAACAGGTAATACATTCCAGCACCATCAAATTAAGCGTAGTAGCATCAAAGGATTACAGTCCAGAAGTGTTGCTAAAACACTCAAGAAAAGATTGAATGAATTCAAAGATGCAGATGTTGTTTTGATCGATTGGCCAATTTTCTCAATAGCAAAGGAGATAGATGTTCCAGTCATTTTGATGGATAGAAGCCCTCCTGCCGATAGAGGAATATTCGCAAGATTACAATGGTCAAGGTGGTTCAAAGCTTGGTCCAAAGCAATCAGAGGTACAGTTGTTTCAGATGCACATCGCCTCTTCGTAGCCAATAAGACTCAGACTCCAAAAGCATCGATTGGAGTAATTCCTGCAGGAGTCGACCTAGATTTATTTCAGATTGGACAAAAAGTTGGACCGATAAGAATGGTGTATCACGGACGAGTTGATGTTAATCGAGGCATTATGTCCCTTCCAATGGTCTTAGCAGGTCTACAATCTCGTGGAATTGAAGCAACCCTGCATATCCATGGTTCTGGTGATGCTGTTAAGCGCTTGAAAAATATTGGGATGGAAGGATTAGAGGTGACGGATGCAATTCCACAACATGAAGTTGCAAAACTACTTTCAAATTATGATGTAGGGTTTTTACCAATGCCAGTAAATAAAGTTTGGAATTTAGCAAGCCCACTAAAAAGGTCAGAATATTTAGCAAGTGGTCTTGTAATATGCGGTATTAATCATGAGGGGCATAGGATTACTAATTCAGGAGATTGGCTTCAACTATTTGACCAAGTTGAATTTATTACCAGTACCGTAAATTGGATATCTAGTCTTGACAGACAACTGCTTACCGCTTTACAAAAAGAATCCAGGTTATATGCCGAAGAAAACCTATCTTGGACTCATTCAGTCGACGTTCTTGAATCTATGATCTCATCATAGATTTCTCCCCATCTTGAACTTACATTGTCAATGTGATGCTCTACTACAGCCTCTTCTAGTCCGCTTGTAATTGGATTAGAAATTGCCTTTCTCCAACCATCTAAGTCTTCCAATGGTACGGTTTGCACACATTTTGGTAAGTCTGGAACGTGTTGTGAGGCAACGACTGGACATCCTGCAGCGAGTGCTTCTAGAATTACCATCGGCTGACCTTCAAATGCAGAAGGGACAATCAGAACACCTGCTGTTTGAAGCAACCGCCATTTTTCCTCTTCACTAACCCATCCCAGAGCAGACACTCCTTCTGGGGCTTCATCAACTCCGGTAACTCTCAGGTCATCAAGGCCTAATGAATATGCAAACTCATGACCTTTGATTGGGTCATTCCTTCCCATCAGTAATGTAAAATCTTCTCTTTTCACATCATCTATCAGTTGAGCATCTACAGGATTAGGTACAGAGATAGAATCTCCAATTAGAGGATGTAATCTGTCGCTCCATCCTTCAGATAAACAAACAACTTGGTAGTTTTTTAGGTCAGACTTTGCATCGATATCAAACCTTCCTGAATGGATGTGGAAAATTACTGGAGCGTTAGCAACTTTAGCGATAGAAATTTTTCGTCGGTATGACCAATCGGCCGCACTATGAATATGAATTAAATCAAAATCGCCATTTTTGATTTCTTTTTTTGCAATTCTCCAACGTTTCATCTTTCTCCTAATCCCCTTAGAGGAGAATGTGTTACACGATGATGCTCTCCATCCTTTAGGTGGGTTTGCTGCTAAGAGGTGAATTACTGAAGCCATTCCTCCAGGTGCCATCGTCGGACCGACATGTACCACTCTTCGCATATCGGCTGCTTTCAACTACACAGCAATAGCATTGGTGCCGTCGTATTCATGGGTTTTGTTGAAGAGATAGGAACTTTGTGGGTTTGATATGGCAGGTGAATGGTTAGCCTATGGTGAACTTAGTTTGGCTGCTATCGGCTTTGCACCATTCGCCCTTCATCGTTGGTCTTGTGGTAATTGGGCCAAACAAGAGTTGACTTGCCCAGAACTAGATTCCAAACTTCCAATAACCATACTATTGCCAGTCTGGAATGAAGGACTAATAATTGAGAAAAAACTTGCCAGTCTAGCCAAGCAGGATGTCAAATCCAACTTGCTTCTTATCGACTCGGCATCAACAGATGATACATTGGATAAGGTTAATTCTTGGCTATCTGATTTTCCAAAAGCTTTCAACTCATCTCAAGTAATCTCGATGCCAAAGAGACTTGGAAAGACTACTGCGGTAATGCTAGCGCTTGATGAATTGAAAGATAATCAAGGGATAATTGTGATGACGGATGCGGATGCGACATTAATGACAGAGTCCTTTAGTCGAATCCGTCGCTGGTTCAGTAATCCACAGATAGGAGCCGTAGGTGGTACTCCTAAGAGATTAGGAGACCTTGGAGAAGAAGAAACCCACAGAGGAATGTATAATCTTCTTCGTGCAGGAGAGTCTGCATTCGATAGCACTCCATTTCTCGAAGGCTCACTCCTTGCTTGGCGAGCCTCCTCGGTTACTTCATCGGATCTTATTGCAAATTCTAACGCAGATGATGCCCAAATTGCAACAAAAGTTCGACTAAACGGCTTACGTTCAATACAAGACTCTGAATTATTTTTCACCGACCAAATGCCGCTTACTTCTAAGGGGCAACGTCGCCAAAAAGTTCGAAGAGGCCAAGGGTTGATCCGACTACTTTCAAGGAATCGTAAATTTTGGTTCTCTAAACGTCAGGGCCGGTTCTCAAAAATACTGAGGCGTAATGCATGGATGCATCTTCTTTCACCTCTGGCCATTGCTGGAGGTGCAATATTGGCATTATTACGTAATGTGACTTACCTGCCAGACTCAAATCTGATGTATTCCCTTTCTGCTATTGAGATTTATTGTTTGACATCTTGGATGTTCACAAGAATTAATTGTTCTTTCTTCGGAATAAGAACTGCAGGAACAATCATGTGTGGATTGGAAAACCTTCTAGTTGGTTTAATCTTAACAAGTCGTGGTAAGAGTTTACACATGTGGGAACAGCACACTGATGTCAGACAAGCACTGGCTGAAAGATGAATCTTCAAATTAAAATTAAAAAAAGCCCCTCTGGGAACCGAGGTTCCCAGAAGGGCAAATTCGAGCAGAGCCCGTTAACTAATATCGTACAATATCACACTTCAAGCTTCAGCAGTAGCGGTCAACTTAGCTAGAACTCCGCCGTCATCGTCGCCAATTGCTTTCTTGCTCAGGGTAATGTCAACACTGCAGTATCCTGCTACGCCATCGCAAGAATTGGTAGCGGAGCCTTCGGAGATTGTGATCTCTTCTGCAACTTCCCATGTCTTGTCATTATCCTTTTCGTATGTGCATTCTGATGTTTCATCAGCTGCAGATGCTTCAACACACTTCATTGTGTTTCCACCATCTACGACTATGCTAACTTCTAGCAGAGCCCAGCTAACGCCATCTCCCTGGTCCATTACAATGTGGACTAGAGGGTTGCCGCCTGTTTCATCAAGTGCCCCTGCAGCATCTCTGTCAGAGAACTGGAAAGTATCCAGTCCGCCGCCAGTTGAATCTCCAGCGAGGCTGGATGCCCATACATACAGTACACCAGCCAGAACGACAGTGATCGCTACCATTAGGATGGTTGCGATAACTGGACTGACTGCTTCTTCGTTTCGGTTATCGTTGTTCATATTTTTGTCCTCCTCCCCCGATGGGGGATAACCTCCCGACAGCAGCGTCCATATTTAATCTCTCCGCATGCAAAAGTCGGTTTGACCCCGAAAAAACGAGGTACTGCGGACTTGTTACCAAGCAAGCCTAATTCCAAAAAGTAACACCGAAATGAGTGGTACATACAATTTGTATGCGCCAGATTTGTTGTTTTGTTCCAATCTTGCTAATGAAATAACAAAATCGAATTAGCCTCACGGCTATTCATGTTAAGGTGAACAGGGTGAGAGCCAACGGAGAGGGGATGGGATGCACTCAACGGGAACTTTACAGCCCTGTTCAGTTGAAGCCGAGGGTGTCACGGCAAATAACCATTTTGACTTGGATATTTTCAAGACAGAGGTTGTTTGAGTAAATATCAGTAGTATATTTCTACACTTATTCAACGGTAAGTATCTCTGGACCACCAGAATGTACCATTATTGTATGTTCGAATTGACCAATCATTCCACCGTCATGACATCCAAGGGCATGGTAGGTTTCTAAGAATCGAATACTGATCAGTTTCTTGACCAATGCATTCCATTTGCTTTGCCGACTATCTTCATCTGCTTCAGGGAACGGCTTTTCCAGCATAGGAAAAGCCCACCTTTCAGCGAATGGCAAAGTGGAATATCGTTCTTCCAGATTTCTTGCTAATTGAGCCCCTAAAGGTTTGAGTTGTTTTCGAGAGAGGGCTTTTCTCCAAAGCCCTTTGGTTGTTACTCGATATATGTTAGATGAGTTCCGGTCTCCAATATTCTTGATCATTCCACTATCGCCAGTCGTATTGAATGGCTCAACAGCATATACTCCTCCTTCCTCTACCACGCCTTTGAACCCGGGATTGTCCGCTCCACAAGCGTAAGATGGAACGCTAACACCAGCGTGTAATTCCCACGGCTTTAGTTGATGGCCACATAGATTTCTAATCGGTTGAAACCCAGCATCTACTGTGGGCTGAGCAGCAGCAGCTCCAACTTTGTACCAAGGTGTTCCAGGATGTAGCATCTCTATTGCAGCATCACGAGATTCACGTGACGCTTTGATTTGTTCAGTATGCTTACCCTGGTTTCCAACCTCTAAAGTCAAAGCATTGTCTCCGATGTGACCGTTGATATGTACTCCCACGTCGAGTTTTACAAGGTCACCGTTCTGGAATACCATGTCCTTTTCCCACCCTTCTGGAGCAATTAATCCATGGTCTGTGGTGTAATGGGCCGCTAAGTCATCTACTGCGATAGTAACGGGGAATGCTGGGTTTCCTCCATTGCGTCTGATGAATCTCTCAGCGGACTCAATAACAGAATGCCAAGTTTTCCCGATAGTGATTTCCTCACGCATTGCTTCTAGAGTTCTACGCGCAACATGACCTGCATCATGCCAATATTTCAGACTGGAATCGTCCACCATCTCATCACGTCTGTTCTAGGTACAACGCCCTCTCTCATAACGGTTAGCCTCCAGCCACGTTTTTCGGAATCACTCTTTTCTAGTCGAATATACGTGCTTCCAAGCCCGTTAGGGCATTCTCCTGGGATGAAATATTCTACTCCTAGTTTATTTGCAGCAATCTCAGTATTGCATTCGGCCTCAATACCAGATTCGTTAGCACTAGTTGCCGTAATTGCTCCAAACTTGTTTGATAATGAAATTGCGGCTGGATGAGAGAAAACGCGTATAGCGATTTGATTGCCACCTAGTCTTTGATCTAAAGTTTCGGTAGCAGGCAAAATTACTGTAAGACCTCCTTTGATAAATGCTGCAAGAAGTTCGTTCATAAAATCTGGAATTATTACTAAGTGCGATACTTGTTCTAAAGATGTAACACCAAGGCTCACCGGCATATTATCCGGCCTACCCTTAGTTGAGTACAAATTATCTAAACCAATCTTTGATGGTAAACAGCCTAGTCCTGGAAGCGTACTTGTTGGATATACAATCAAACCACCCGACATTAGGTGTTCTTTCATCAAATCACGCCCTAACCCAGACTTTAACATGATTTTCTGCAATTGTTGCTGCTAATTCTTTATTTTCGGTTTTGACTAGCAGTTTTCCACTAGGATATAGAGTTAAATCAGCAGGGCCAGAAAAGGTCCAAGCCAGCCGGTTTTGTATTCCAATCGTATAGCCTGCATTTTCGATTCTTTTACCAACGGCTTCAAGATTTATCTTTGTAATGCCGTTTACTGCAATTTGCCATGCGGATTTGTTTCCACACATCTCCATAACAAATGCTTCTTCGGTCAAAAAAACCCCTCAGGAATCTAATTTTTTTAGTATATCGGTAAATTCTTTCGAAGTGTTTGCAGGAGGACCGGGCGGCCCTGAAGGTGGGCCAGACGGTGGACCGGTAGGTGGTCCGGTTGGCGGACCTGTAGGGGGAGTTGGCGGGCCAGGTGGTCCGGTTGGTGGACCTGCAGGAGGAGTTGGTGGACCTGCAGGAGGAGTTGGTGGACCTGCAGGAGGAGTTGGTGGACCTGCAGGAGGAGTTGGTGGGCCTGCAGGAGGAGTAGGTGGGACCTGCAGGAGGAGTTGGTGGACCTGCAGGAGGAGTTGGTGGACCTGCAGGAGGAGTAGGTGGGCCTGCAGGAGGAGTAGGTGGGCCTGCAGGAGGAGCAGGCGCTTCTCTGACCGAAGGTGACGAATTAACGTGAGCCAATAATGGGTCTTCAGTTCGTGAAGGCTGAGCCATAGGGGCTTCCCTAATCGGGTTCGAGTTTAGAATAGGTGCTTCATGAGCACTTACGCTAGATGTTGAAGTTAAGCCAGTAGACAATTTATTCAAATCAGCTTTGATTAGTGTGTCCCCACCCATCATATTCTCTGCAGCATAAGTTGTCATCACAACTTTAGTCGGGTCAATCATTTCCCGCTCTTTGACATGTCCAAAGTCAGAGAGGTTGTCATCAAAAACTCCAGAGAACAATGAAGATCCAATTGTACTAGCAAGTTTTCTCCCCTGCGTTGCACTATATTCAAAATCGTATGCGTAAGGTCCCATTTTGATATCATCAGAACCACTGTTCAGTACGAACGTCCATTCGCCTGAATCAAGAGGGAATTCGAAATTCCACTCTCTTTCAACACCAGGGCCGAGGCTAGTTACTCCTTCTAGGGAGGCGTACTTAGCACCTGAATTCGTAATTATTGATACATCTAATCCGCCCATCGGAACGGGTGCATCATTTGAAATTGTAATAGTAGCAATAATGACATCTTCGTCGTCATCATTAATGTCCATTTTGACATTGATAACTTCCGCTTGCAATGAACCACTACTTCCAGAAGTTGGTACACTCATCTCGCTCACCTACCTTGCCACTAACGCAACCATACTTGAAGCCAACCATGATAGGTGTGCTTAACGAAGCCCACTGCGAGTTTCTGGAGGAAGCGACCAATCAACAGCAGCAACGGTATGGTTTGCTAAATCGATAGGGCTTCTTTTAGTTTCATGTCTCCAAGTCATAAATACGTCCTTAAGTCCAAAAAGCACTCCGACAAAAGGCACGACATACTTGGTTTTCTGAACAGACCTTCGACCCCAATGCACTTCTCCTAAGAGACTGCCATCATCGTGAACTATTGCAATTCTCATCGCTCTTTGCCCAAGAGTTCTACCATAGTAGCGCCCAGTATACTTGAAGTAGAGCCAATATAGTGTCAGGTGTACTATCCAGGTTCCGATTACGTATGGTGCCTGAGGGGTAATAAGTAGGTCAATCGCCATTAGATATCCGAAAAATATGGTTTGGGTTGGCAAGGCGACGATAAGCGTAATCAGAAAAGCATCAAGACTTAGTGCAACGATTCTTTTCCAAATAGGAGCGATTAGCATACCATCCGGGGCGGTCGCAGCAACAGCTGCTTGAGCCATAGTTCCAGGGTTGTGTATGCTGACTGGAGAGTCCGCCATGTTGCGGGGTTGGGTCACGCCTTTGAAAGGCTGTCCTCAAGAGTTTACAACATGCCATGCCATCAAATTAGATTCAGAAATCCAATCAAGCCAACTCGCCCAAGTGTGATCATTGCGTAATGTACGATCATCGCCGATAACAATTAACCCGCGCTTGGCCCTTGTTAGTGCAACGTTTAGACGGCGATAATTAGAGAGGAAACCAACGTTACCTCCTTCATTTGCCCGAACAGTAGAGAGTACAATTATCTCTTTCTCCCGGCCCTGATATCCATCAACAGATTTCACTTCTAACCCTTCGATTTGTCCGTCTATCATTTCTCTGATAAGTCGAACCTGACCAGCGTAGGGCGAAATCACTCCAATATCTTCAGCGGTCAAATCCCCAGGTGCTAACAAATCGTTTACAATTTTTATTACAACCGCTGCTTCATCCATATTAGACCGGGATGAGCCAGATTCTTCCTCTATCTCAGAGCCATGAACAGGAACAAACGCAACTGGTTTATCCCAATCTGGCCACAAGAAACCCGCAGCAGGGGGCCTATCGGCGGGCGTACACCCATCCTCAAGGCGATTCTCATAAAACCTCGATGAAGGAAATTCACGAATTGTGGGGTGCATCCTATACTGAGTGGTAAGCATATGTGCGGGTAATCCATTTGCGAGCAATCTCTCAAACAGAGGAATATCCAAACCCCCTTCTTCAGCGTTACGACTAGTTACTGTAGGTGGAAGTTGACGCTGATCTCCAACCAATATCAATTGCCTAGCTCCCTTTATTATTGGCACTAGCGCTGATGGTTCAGTAGCCTGTGTGGCTTCATCGATTAATACGATTGAGAATCTTCGCCTTGCTAATGTGAAATGCCCTGCTCCGATATTTGTGGTGCACAAAACCTCAGCACCTGCTAGAATATCATCGGTTATACGTTGCTCCAACTCTCGAATCTCACGGTAATTCTTGTTAATATCTCTATGCGCTAATCCCTTTTCTTTGCCTTTAAGGCCGTTTAGTTTCGAGCGCATAGCCTCTGTTTCTTCGCGTATGAATGCGATCTCATCTTGTTTTGGATGACTTGAGACCTTAGCGTCCAGCGTAGCATCTCTCAGGTTTTCTCTAACCTTTACCGGTCTTCCAAAGCGAATAGCCTTCACGCCCAAATCCAACAAACCTTCAAGCAAATTATCTACTGCAACATTTGATTCAGCGCACGCAAGAATCGGACCCCTCCCCATATCTATCATTGCACGTAGAAGGTGTACTGCTGTGTGCGTCTTACCTGTACCGGGGGGGCCTTGAATCATGGTTAATCTTTGACTAACAGCAGTTTTTATTGCTTCAGATTGACTTTCATCCAGTTGCATACCTGACAGATTGACAGGGCGGATTTTTTGTCCGTGAATTTCAGGTGGGCGTTGGGCTGATGCTACTAAGTCATGCGGTTGACAAAGTAGTAAATCTCGTAAAACAGTACCACCATCGCCTTCAGTAGAATGAAATGAAACCAAGGCATCATGCATCCGGTCATGAGCTACTCTGTTGGCTCCTCTATCCAGACGCCATCCGCCTTTGCGCAAGTCACTAGGTTTTTCCTTAGTGACAATTCTTATCCTACGATTATTCCGGTCAAGAACAACACCTTCAATCACCTTTTCACCCCAAGGCCTAGCCCGTGATATGATTACCATGTCTCCATGACCAAATCGGTGAAATGGTAGTGAGCCTCCTCCTCGTGCTTCGAAAACAATTATCGGTTCTCCAAAGAACCGACCAGAGGTTCTGCCAACCAAATCAAAGAGCGCTAAACCCGCTCCTAACATTTTGGCCTTAGACCAATTTTTCCACCTTTCCTGGACCTGATTTAATTCATCTTCAAGTTCGATTCCGATAAGATTAGTGAAGCATTCAAAGTGGTCTTGGGATTTACGCCATTTGGCTTCGTGAGGCGTTTTTATGGTGTTATTAGTATTAGAACGAGTGCTCATTCTTCGCACACCTCCTTTCTCGGCCATGTCAAAACGTGAGTGTTGCTGGTATAGATGCTGCCGGTGGTCGGGAATAGGTGATATTTAACAACGAAATGACACGCGGAATGTTTGCTGGTGGAAATGTTTCGACGTAAAGAGGCCGCAGAAGTTGAGGGCAAAGTCTGTCCTTATTGCGAGTTTGTAAACGCTTTAGGTTCTGAAACTTGTACGCAGTGTTATTATGATTTGATGAAAAATCCTAAAGATCAAGGAGAATCTGTTTCAGACGAAGTTAGTAATTCAATTTTTGACGAATTAATGTCGGATGAAGATGACACTTGGGTAGAGGGAGATGCCTTAGATGTAGTTTTGACTTTAGATAATGACCCTCTGGATGTTAAACAATACGAAGTAACAAATTTTGAATCTGAAAAGCCTGAGGAAATCGGATTCATCGAGTCATCCACTCCAGAATTATTCAGCACAACCTCCCATCAACCAGATGACACAACTGTAGAAGATATTGGAGAGCCAATTTCGAACGTTGAAAAACTGGACTTTTCAAATGAGAACCCTCTTGATAAAGTCCCAGAACCAGTGCCTCAAGGTATAGGCACTGTATTCTCTCCAAGCACTCCCTCGAAAATGGATGATGATTTACTTGGACATGTTGGTGGCAATGAACTTCCATCACTGCCTTCAGATGACCTTTATGAAAACAAAATAGACCTTAATGCGAATAAAGCGCCAGCTCCAACACCCGCTATCGCCCTACCTTCATACATTGCACCTGAGCCGACGGCTCCAGTATCGCAGGCAATAACGGAACCCGAGGTTGAACCAATACCTGAGGTTGAACCAATGCCTGTGGCTGAAACAGTACCAGAGGTTGAACCAATGCCTGCCCCACAACCAAGTTCTACACAGAGGATTTGGCCATGGGCTGAGAGCGAAAATTGGGATCCAAGAATAATCCACCGAGAGGTAGTGTCTGCACTTGAGCAAGTCAAGAGCGGAAAGGTCGAAGAGGCCACGAAAACAATCGATGCCCTCGGGCCACATCTGAGTGATGAAAATGTGGATTTGATTTACCATATTGGAATGGTTCTCAAGAAAATCGGTCGTACAGAAGATGTAAAATCAATGCTCGCTAATGCCGAATTAGCAATGCCGGGCAATGAGCATGTTTCATCAGCAGTGACCCATCTCGGAGTATAAGGAGGAGTGGATTCTGGATACCCCGGAGATTAAAGTCAACGATGAAGTGATACTTCGGCCGATAAGCCGACGTATACTTCCCGAAGTAATGGAATCTTATCTCGAAGACCCAGAAGCAGCGAAAGCAGCACTTCCTTGGTTGAAAGAAGGCGATGCGGCTAGAGGCCAAATCGCAGACCTCATGATAGACCTTGAAATGCACCGTAATGGAGACGCGATTCATTTCTGGGCAATACATTCACTAGATGGAAATTCCTTTGTTGGAATGATTGGTTTAGGGGATGAATTACAATTGGCAGCATCGGCATACAACTTGGGTTATTGGGTCCGCCGGGATTGGAGAAGAAAGGGGATTGCAAAGGCATGCGTAGATGCAATATTCAATTGGCAAAACCAGAGAGCAGAACATTCACTTATTGAAATCACAGTCCACCCGCACAATGAAGCAGGACTAGCGGTATGCAAATCTATTTGTGAGGATTGGAAAGGTCTTGCAGTTGAAGGATTTGTACCGATAGAGATCGATGAGAGAACAATTCCTCACGTGTTGCATCTTGTACAACTAAATCGTGGTGAATAAATGAAGCCAGCATGGCTGACCGTCGATTCTGACGACATACGTCACGTTCCATCTTCACAAGGACATCCCGCTCGTTCAAAGGGTATTCCACACGAAGGAACTTCTGAAGAAATGTTGGAAGCGATGACGGCATTTCGAAATTGGCTCGATAGAACTCAAGTATCTCTTACGATATTTGTAATCGCAGATCAATTAGATGACTCGATATTCAGCGATTGGCTCAAGAAATTAATCTCAGAACATCCGCAAGTAACCATTGGGTGCCATGGCCTAACCCATCGGTGTTGGTCGGCATACCCCGAAGACGAAGAGGGTTTTTTAGCAGCCTTAGTTGAAGCGGACATCAAACTTCATCAATTCGCAGGAGATTCCTGGAGGCCTTGGTTTAGAGCTCCTGCCGGATATATTGCTCCATGGATGGCACCGATAATAGCCAAGGCAGGATTTGAATTGGATAGCAGTGTAAATCCCTCTTGGCTGGTTAGAAAGAAAGCAGGTCCATGGAAGGATTGGAATGCTGTGATGAAAGCCCTGAAAGATTCCGGATTAGAAAGCAAACCCTGGTTATGCCGTTTTTCTTTACCGACTTGCGGTCCAGCACTATCGATACCATTTTTGCGCTGGAATGCGAAAATAGCTTGGTCTAAATTGGGGCCCTTTGTGCAACCCGATGAAGCAGAAGAAACAGTATATTGGCACATTCTAGACCACCGCAAACAAGACGGTAGTTGGAAACCACCTCTAATGATTGAATGAGCCCAAAGGGCTCAAGTCATCAGCATGGTAGGGGCTAACATGGAGAAGCGATTTTGGAAGCGTCTTCTCTTTGTGGGGGTCATTTTGCATATTGTTGCTGCAATAATGATGCCTCTTGGCTTAGATGCCCATGTTCATGCAACCTTCGTGACCGATGAAATGAATGATGATGAGGGTGAATTAGAGTGGGGGAAACTGCGTCAAGATTCAACTGAAGGCTCCGTTGCTGAAGAATACCCTTCAGACGATAGGTGGTTCGCATGGCATTCAATAATTCAGATGTGGTTCACAATTTTCTCTCCATCAATATTGGTGCTTCACATTTTATCTCTAGTTGGTGGGCTTGGATGTTTAGCAACAATCTATCTCCTTTCTAAGGAATTATTTGACCAAGATCAGGCGTTGAAATTGACTGCGTTAGCATCGATATATCCGCCACTTGTAAGAGCGACAGGAAGGTTTTACCAAGAAAGCGTAATCCTGATGCTTGTAGCAATAGCAAGTTTCTGTTTAATCAAGGCGATAAGAAGTGAAAACAAATTAAATTTCTGGTGGCCAATTCCATTATTGTGCATGGCGATAATTCTTTCATTCAAAGGTATGCCATTATGGTATATTTTACCCGCAGCAACCGCATTAGCCATCTCAACAAAAATCAAGATGGGCCAAATCCAGATAGTATTATTCGCATTATTGGTTGAATTAGTTGTTCTTCAAAGAAATGGAATCTCATTGAGTAATCCAGATATCATTCCAGCATTATTATCAGCATTCATTGGCTGTTTCATATTCGTTTACATAGGGATGTTGATGTTTGGAAATAAGCAAGGAGAAGCAAATGCAATCTCAACAATTTTCCAAAGAGGCAGTTTGATGGTTATGGCATGTTTAACTGGGTGGATTGCAGCACTATGGGTTACTGAAGCATCAGTTTTACAATCTTCATTCTTCGAAATCATAGTTTCTTTTAGGCACAATACTAGGTATCTTTCGTTGTTATTTATTCCATTATGGTATAGTCACCTACTAAAATCGGAATCCAATGTATTATCTTTTGAAAAAACGAAAGGCATCCTCGTAATAGTCATCAGCGGCATTTTGTTGATCAACATATTCGCCTTACCTATCGCCTTTGGAGAAAGAGGGACTGAAAAAATAGGTTCACACTTAAACAAAGAGATAGAAGATGATGAGGACATTTTATTCATCTCAGACTCTCAACTTCCGATGCATAGAATGTATTCCATGCATCTAACACTTGACCCTGAAAGCGATGGATTGAGCATCGCATACTGGCGCACCAGCGATAGCAATTGGGTTGAGGAGTTATCTGATTGTAATGAATTTACAGACATTAATTGGATAGTCTTTGATCCGCCAGGGAAAATCAAAGTTCCTGACGGCTGGGTCACTGTCGATTTTAAGGACTCAGATGTTGTAAATAGAGAATATAGGTTGTACACTTGGGGTGAAGAAAATGAACGCTGCGCTTGATGGAATAAAAGTTCTAGATTTATCTCGAATTCTTGCTGGGCCGTATTGTGCCCAGATGTTGTCAGACCTTGGAGCAGAGGTAACCAAAGTCGAAGCTCCATGGGGGGATGATACACGAGGGTGGGGCCCACCATTTATGCCCGATGGAACCGCAGCATACCATCTATCCTGCAATCGTGGAAAAGAGATAATTTTCCATAATCTTAAGGAAGACAAAGAAGCGATTCAACAATTGATTTCCGAATCGGATGTAGTGATTGAAAACTTCAGGCCAGGGCAATTAGAACGGTTGATTGGGCCGATTTCTAAGGATGTAATTCTCTGTTCGATTACCGGCTTTGGCCAAACAGGACCAAGAGCGCAAGAACCTGGATATGATTTGGCACTTCAAGCGATGAGCGGAATCATGAGTATTACAGGAGAGCCGGATGGAGGACCGGTAAAGGTAGGAGTCGCATGGATTGATATCATTACAGGATTATATGCCGGAAATGCAATTCTAGCCTCACTATTTCAAAGGGAAAGAACAGGAGTGAATAATCATCTTGATATTTCTCTTTGGGATTGTGCTATCGCCTCATTAGCAAATCAAGGACAGAATCAACTTGCTAGTGGGCAAGACCCTGGCCTTTTGGGTTCAGGCCATCCAAATCTGGTGCCATACCAAGCATTCGAGGCTAGCGACGGATGGGTGGTAATTGCAGTTGGTTCAGATTCACAATTTGAAAGACTATCTCAATTATTAGACTTTGAAAACAATTGGCCTACCAATCAAAAAAGAGTAGATTGCCGCGATGAAGTAGTTAGTCTACTTCAATCTAAAGTCACAAATCTGTCGAGAATGGATGTAGTTAATTTGCTCGACGGAATACCTACTTCACCAATTAACAAAATCAGTGAAGCATTATCCGATGTTCAAAGTATCTCACGCGGAGTAATTGGTCAATGGGATGGACATTCTGTTCTAGCAAGTCCTTTGAGATTCATTTCAAAAAGAGAATAATGAGGTCTGGCCACCTGTTCTGACCAAACCAGCGCCTTCGAGTAATTCCATTGCATTATCAAATCTCTTCATTGAAAATTGTCTATCCTCAACTAGGAACTTTTTGAGACCTTCAACATCGACATCACCCTGAACTAAATCAGAATCGTCGATTTTGACTACTGGATGATTTCTAAAAATCTCTCTAATCTCATCTAATCTTTCAGGAACATCTTTCTCTTTAGCATCACAGATTGCTTCTATGTTACCGTATTCTTTAATCAGTTTCAGTCCAGTTTTAGGACCAATGCCTTTGATGCCTGGGTGAAAATCGGTTCCGATCATTATTGCCAAATCGATTAATTGGTTGTGCGACAGTCCATGTTCATCCAATAGAGGTGCCAATTCTATTCTCTGAGCGCGAACTATTCGCCCCATCCTCTTACTTCCATCCGATGAAAAGTTTCGAATTACCACCGGTGCACCGTATAGCAAAGCATCCCAATCTTGAGTAGCCACAGCATCTAATTGTCCATTGGCAGCCATAACCGCTGCCTGTGCTTCGCCTTCAGCCTCAGCTCTAAATGCTGGAATTCCCATCAAAGAGAGCATTTCCATCGACTCCTCGACCATTTCAGGAGTGTACTTGACGCATCGTTGTGCCATTTTTTGAGCAGTAGCGAAATCTCCAGCATCCATTGCAGCCTTCCATTCCGACTCGGCTTGTTCTCTGCGTGCTCTGCGAATATCCATCTCGTCTTTCTTCAATTCAGGATGCTTTCCATCAAAGATGAAAACAGGTTTCACCCCTTTTGACAACATCAAAGAAGCTCTAGAAAGAAAACCCATCAAATGAGCAACTACCTTGCCGTTATCCGCCTTAAGGGGACCACCATCTCCGGTTGGTGAACGGTCTCGAATTGTAGTAAGAAACTGGAAAGCCAGTAGGAAACTATCGACTCCAACTCTCTTACCTTTCATTGCATCCATCGTAGTATCCTCAGCGTTTGCTAGGTCACGTAGGTTACAGCCCATGTTAGGCGCTGTGAGAGGATACACTTGAGCCTCACGGCTCAACCTTTAGCAAAAGCGGGCAATGCAGGATTCGAACCCGCGTCTTCGGCTCCGAAGGCCGAAAGGATATCCAGACTACCCTAATTGCCCAAACCAACCCAATAGCCCCCCCTTCTTGAACCAAACCCTAGTGCCATAGCAATGGCAAGTATGATTCAGGTGCTAGATAGAGGCAATAAACGGCTCTTATCAAGAGTTTGAAATCGAAGCGACAATCATGACCCTTGCTAGCGATTTGTGAACTGGAATACCAAATACCGAATGAATTTCAAAACCCGGTAATACGATTTCGCTCGTAATCTTTTCATTCAGGTTTTCATTACCGGGTTGGCATGGCAAAATTACAACTAGGCTACATTGCTGCTTTTGGCGACAAATATTTTGCAATGTGTCTTCCAGTAACCGTTCATCTCCTTGCGAGTTCCTTCCATAAGGCGGGTCTACTACAACCGCTGTGAGGTTTTCAGGCAATTCAAATAGAGTAGCATCATCTCTTCTAATCTCTGCTGTAAGACCTGCCCATTCGATATTTTGTTTTGACCCATCAACCATTACTGGATCGAAATCGACACCTAAAGTGGGTCGATTACAAAGAGCAGATTCAATCAAAATCCCTCCGGTTCCACACATTGGGTCGACCACGTATCCGTCATTTGCTCCAGCTGCAATATTCACTGCAGCCCTAGCCAATCTCGGCTCAAGACTTACCGGTCGGAAAAATGGTCGCTTGTTAGCACTCATTGTAGACCAGCCATGTTTACCGGGCCCACGTCCGATAATCCAGCCCCATGCAACATAGCCAGCAGATGCATCGAGTACAACTCCAAATCTTTGTTTTGGGTTTTCTAAATCAAATGTTGAACCTTCAGCATGAAACATTCCACCTACTTGCATTTCAATTTCTTTAGTTCCAATCGGTAATTTCCCTTCATGGCGCCAACATTCAACGGCCATGTCTTCTTTCATTTCATAATCGATGAGAGTAAGGAAATGTTCAATGTTTGTCCATTCGGTCATGCCTCCGCCAACCAATACACATTCGCAACCAGACATTAGGCTAGCACGAGACCAGTCACTTCCGCCTTCTGCTTTGATCAATCGTCTAGCACTTGTTCGAACAAGATTAGATTCAGGAAACATCGCCTCTGCTTCAGCACGTGCTATTGCAGGATGCCACCCGCGTAGTGCAATAATCGAATTTTCCCAATCCATACAATCACCTGGTATGGATAGAAACAGATTCTGAGCCCCACTTTGTAGTGATTACATTACTGAAGCCAGTTAAATCGAAGTCCGATGGAACTGGGTTTTTATGTTTGACTTCAGATCTTACTAGGATGAATTCGTCAATTAAATTCTCTTTCAAGAAATGGTTGATAGTGGCAGGGCCACCTTCAACAAGCAATCTTTGAATCTCTAAATCGCCAAGCATGTCAAGCATTGGCTCTAGTCCTCTGAAATCCTCATTCAAATGTCTAGTTCCAAATTCGTCATTTAGCAAAACCGCATCTTTCTGGATACGGCCATTTGGGTCGATTACTACTCTCAAAGGTTGTCTGTCGGTCTCTACTAACCTTACAGTGAGTGAGGGGTCATCGCGAATTACAGTATTCACTCCAACTAAAACCGCACAACAATCCTTGCGCAATTGGTGTACCTTTACCAGACATTCTTCGCTTGTGAAACGACCGGGGTTATCTGAAAGGTCATCCACTGAACCACTAGCATCAGTTGCAATTTTCACAGTTACAAATGGTCTCCTCGATTTACACCAATGCAAAAACTCACGCATCTGTTCAGCCGCTTCATTCTCTAGTAAACCGCAATCGACCTTGATACCTGCCTTTTCTAAGACTGCAACTCCATTTCCGCGAACCAGAGGATTAGGGTCTCCATGAGCGACCTTAACTTCTGAAATACCAGCCCAAAGCAAAGCCTCAGTACACGGTGGAGTTCTTCCAAAGTGATTACAGGGTTCTAGAGTAACATATGCAGTTGAACCATTTGTATTGTGTCCATTTTCTTCAGCATCATGAATCGCCATTTGTTCAGCATGCAGTCCTCCAAGGTGGTCATGCCATCCTTCAGCAATGATTTCTCCATCCTTAACAAGAACACATCCAACCAATGGATTTGGTCGAACTTGACCTCTTCCTTTTTCGGCAACAGCGAGGGCGCGGCGCATGTGTGCCTCCTCCTCCGCGCTCCAAGTCATGATTGAGCCTGACTAGGCATCAGACATGAGTCCATCGCTTGTTGAAGCAACAGGTTTCATTGCCTCAACATGTTCTGCAGTGTGCATGGGACCTCTGCATTGCATAGTAAATCCTGCCAGCAGAGACCATACTTGCGGTAAGAGATGGCCAAAAGTAGTAACAAAATTAGAGTCGCGCGGCTTTACAGTAAAATCCCATTTTACCGAGAGGGTTGGCCATGCTGGAGAAATTGCTTGGAAGTTGAGAAACGACAAGGTCGAAGGCGTGATAGTTGCTGCCGGTGGAGATGGCACTGTACATGAGGTGGCAAGTGCTTTGCGAGGGGGAGATATACCGATGGGGATATTGCCGTTTGGTTCAGGAAATGATTATGCTATCACACAAGGGATATCTCGTAAGAATATGGATGACGCCATCGATGTTCTTGTCAATGGTGTTGACCGTCGGTGTGCTGCTTGGCGCTTAGAGGGATTTCCAGCCTCAAAGGCAGGCGATTATCCTGCACCTACTACAAATCAGTGGGACGGTCCTGCTAACGAAGAAGGACGAGTCGTCAGATGGGTCTTCCTTGAATCGGATGCAGGAATTACTAGTGCAATTTCACGGGCGAAATTATATCGAGCAAAATGGATCAAAGGTGGAAAGAAATACACCTATCTTGGAGTTACAACAATTCCAGTGTGGAAGAGAAGAAAGGTTTGGCTCAAACTCGATGATGCAGAAGGAGAGATTCTAGATTTCACTATGTTTGCAGCCACAACGGGAGAGACCTTCGGAGGCGGGTACCAGGTTTGCCCAGGGGTGACACCGGTGGATGAAACGGGAACCATCGTCTATGCGCCTAAAATGTCTACGAATAGCAATGCTATCCCTGATGGGTCCAATGAAGAAAGGAAAGCACATTGGCAAGTGGGGGATCACCCAACAAAAAGCGAACAGGATAGAGATCAAGCCAGTCGACAAGGACGGAAACGTCAGCGATACAGCCGTTACCACTATCCACGTGGGTTCAGGCAGATGGGGAACCGGTGATAGTCAGCCCTGCCACGTTAGAATGGCATACTAAGCAACTGTTAGTACGTGGGGCCGCTAGATGTGCCTTGGTCATCAGAATGAGAAATCACTGAACTCATCGTCATCGCTAACCGAGGCCGATTCATTTTGAACCTTACGAGGTGGTGCAGGCTCAGGTTCAGGTACAGGGGCAGGCACTGGTGCTGATTTTACTAGAGCGTTTCTTGGCAGCACGGCGCTTGACAGGCTTATCAGGGGCCGCAGGCCATAGATTGCTGAGGTGGCAGACTATTTGAACTGGCCATCGATGCAGAGAAGTGCCCCCGCTTGGCAGCAGGTTCAGGCAGGTACTGGTAACCACATTAGCCGAGGGCATACGAGTTGCCACATTAGCTGGCGGCATACTGGTAACCACATTAGCCGATGGCATAGGAGTCATTATCAATTACAGGAGCGGATGCTAGCCACTGACTTTTGCGGCATCTCCTCCGCTGACCACTTGTAACCAGTAGCCGAACCACTCGCCGAAGGAACCCGTAACATCCTCACTATCGACTTGATGCCAAAATATTGTCGAGGCTGAACCCAGGAATTGCAACTCTCGTCCGTCGAACTTTTTCATTGGAGGCGGGTTGTCGCTCTTTATTCATCTTGAGCAGCACGCTCTCCAGCACTCATCAAGCCCGTCCTTCTTAGAAGATCTCAAGTCTACCTTCATCTGGACGGCTTTAGCGAAATCCTTCTCGTCCAAGCAGTGTTTCAGCAGTCGCTTTAGCGCCGAGTTCTAATGACCATTGTAGAGACAGAGTAAACAGGCCGAGTCCACCTCCAAGGCCAACCACAATGAAGAATAAGATGAAACCAAAACTCTTCCGAAGAAGTCAGTATCCCCTAGCAGCGTATTCATCATCGCTGTCACCATCCCATGCTTACTAGTGCCCTCTTCGGCACGAATGTTAGTGACCACCATGGCGTGCCCTTGTCCTTCCAGATCACAAGTTTCAGTCAGTCTCACAGTTCCACGGCCATTCTCATCTACCACCCAGTATATGTCCAGTCAGCTCGATAGGTTGGTGCCAGTGGTCCAGAACATTGAGGCCATCTGCAATATTTTCAGAGGAAGGGATTATTCCGATAACTTCCCAATTATCTGCATTGGTATCAATTTCGTTCGAACCACCTTCTGGTGTTGGGTTAATTGGAGATGACCACTCTTTGATAGGCACACGTCCTGCAGTGCCTTCCTTTACAGATTCAGCAGCACTCCAAGTCATTGTGTCAATAATGACTGCAGCGCCCATTGCAGAATCAATACCTCCTGCATCAGGGTGTTCTTCATAGATTACAGAAGTAATGAGCATCCCTGTAATTTTGAAAGTAGAATTTTTACATTCGATCAAATCAACTTCGGCATCGTAACCTTCACCTAGATTCGATTTGATGTTAGCTTTTCCTTCTTCGACATTAACTTTGAGTTGACCATCGCCAGTTCCCCATTCAGGTGTTGACGAATAAACGCATCCTGCCATCATCATTGAGAGGACCAGCATCATTGCCAGTCGCACATGTGGGCGGGCCATGAAGTGCCTACGGCACCTTGAGTTGTTGAACCCTTTCCATGTAAACAACAGATTTTACACAAAGTAAGGTTAAGCGCGAAGAGAGAGATTCGAACTCCCGTGTCCGGGGGACAGTGGATTTCAAGTCCACCGCAATACCAGGCTATGCGATCTCCGCTTGATTTGGCGGTGGGGACTTTCTTTCAAGAATCTATCTTCGCTCAATCTTGCCTTCTAGCGGCAATAATCGCTAGACTTAGGCTTGCACTAAGCGTTGCAATGGTGAAACCAGGTAGAATAGAATCATCGTCATCAATTCCATGACCATCTGCAGTATTTGCAGCACGTTCAACATCTTCAACGAAATCATCAACATTCCAATCATATCCTAAGAATACAACCATCGGATTCCAATCTTCATCAAGAATGAATGTTTGAGTAGAGTGGGATGTAGAGGTAGTAGTTTGGTTTGAAGAATGACCTTCTTCAGATTCTTCCATGTCACTATGGCTTTCATGGTCTGAGCCCTCATCTTCCGAAGTAGGATGGGGTATCATTGAATCCATCGTGCTATTTGGAGCCCAGGCGATATGAGTTTGGTCATACAAACTATCCATTCCTAAACTGCTTTCTTCCCATGAATCATTAGCCATGTTCCAGTAATGGAGTTGCCACCACCATGAATAATCAGCAGGTGCGCTTACGTTCTCGATTGAGGACATGTAATGGCCCCATTGTGAACTTGGTGCTTCAAATGAATCCAAAGCGGCTAATGTCATGTGCCAAGCACTGACGTGTGATAGCATAGAAGAGTCATTACTCCCATTTGATAGTAAAATCACAAATGAGTCATTTTCCATATCTGGCGCTGGTATCAATGAATCTTCGGTTGAATTTGGAGCAAAAGCCAAGTTACCAACATCAACAGAATCGATTCCTAAATTACTTCCTTCCCAAGAATTGGTTGACTCATTCCATGCGTGTAATTCCCACCACCATGAATAATCAGACGGTGACTCATCTCCATTAATTCCGGTGACATAGTGCCCCCACTGACTTTCACTTGCATTAATCGTCCAATTGTTTTGGTATGCTGCTGCCGTCAATTGGTCCCATCCATTAGGCATAACTTGGTGAACGCTTTTATTTCCATCTGGCATGATTACAGTAACGGTCTGAGCATCTTCCGAGTCCATGTCGCCATCCCCATTATGACCATCATGTTCGCTCATGTTTCCGTCTTCATCATCAACTTCACTGTGGTCATGAGAATCAATTACCTCAGTTTCAACTTCGATTTGAAAATCACTCCAGACCACTTCAAGGTCTTCTAATTCTCCTGTAAGGTGGGGCCAAGTTGCACCAGAGTCTTCCATGTATGCTTTGAGGACCTCTGGTGTATCAGTAGCAGGGTCTACAGTTATCGATATGAATTCATAATCAACATCTTCTAACTGGCTCTCAGCAGTCAAAAGGTTGTTCGTTATTACCGGGCAAACATCGACACACGTAGTGAAAATGAATGCTACTACGGTAACATCTGAAGTTGCTCTTTGAATGGAATAATTATTTCCATCTTGGTCAACCAATACGTGATTAGGAATTGAACTGCGGTCTAGGCCGTATCCGTTCCAATGCAATCCGTCTCCGCCAGCACTACTGGCTGGGATTGATGAAACACATAGCAAAGAAACAACGGCAAGGGCAAACCAGCGCATATTTCCCGGTTCAGAGGCTCGTTAATGAATGCTATTACTCCACGTAAACTATTCGGTTACATACGAGTAATCCCAATTCGGCGTACACCAAGATGGAAGGCTGTCGATACCATCTGGATTAGATAGTCCGATACCCCAAATCATGAGTGCTACAAAGAGTACTGGGAACAGAGCAGTTCGAGTATAGATGAATGGGTCGCCTTTCAGATGCATAAAGAATGCAGCAATACCGTACCCTTTGATGATTCCAACAACAATTAGCACCGCCCAAACAGCACCTCTGGTAATTACAATCTCAGTGCCCGGTATAGTTTCGAAGAACACAGCTGCAACTTCGAATAGTGTGAAGAACATCAGTAATAGGAAATTTACGTAGTAAACATCCTTTCCGATCATATCTGCCATTTTCTGGAAGATTCCTGCAATTGGTCCTGTATACTTGTGTTCGCTCATGATATCACCTCAGTACAGATAGAATGCGGGGAAGATGGCAACCCAAGCCAAATCCACGAAGTGCCAATACAAACCAAAGTATTCGATACCTTGGCCATTCTTTTCATCATAGCCAACAGTATCGGCCTTGAATACCATGAATAGCATAACTAGCAATCCAATGAATACGTGTAGTCCGTGTGCTCCAGTTGCAACGAAGAAGATAGAACCCGCTTGGCTGTCAATAGTAAACCCTTCAGCGATAAGATGGCTCCACTCGACTAATTTCAGGACTATGAACAGTGAACCCAAGGCTACAGTGATTAGTAGATAATTGCGAACAGCCTTCTTTCTCGAAGGGAATATTTTCGCCAGCAATGCATTCTTTGAAGGCTCCCAATTAACGTCCTTGGCAGCCTTTAGAGCAAGTACAATCGTGTAAGACGAAATAATCAGTGCGAAGGTATTGATCGCACCAGGCAATAGTGTCATTATATCGTTACGTAGTAAATCAGAAGCGGTTGTTGTGTCTACAACATCACACTTTCCAGCATCTACTGCCCACTGAGTACACCATCCAGTTCTCATTCTTAGGTAAGAGGAGAAGAATGAAGCGAAAACCATAGTCTCAGAGATTAGGAAAATCCACATTCCAGCCTTACGGATGTCCTGTCCTTTGAATGGGTCGGATGTTGCAATTTGCTCCTTGTGTCCTTTCAGATCTTCATTCCACCAATTACCAATTCCCATAATGAGAATGGCTGCTCCAAAGGCAGACAACATAAATCCGGACATATCTGGGTCATAATCTAGTCCAAGCCAAGCTTTGCAAGTTAATACAAAACCAGGGAATCCCATCATGAATAGTAGGATACCACCTGCCATCAAAATAGGTGAGGCTGATCCGTGATGCTCCTCATGGTCATCACCTTCGTGGTGTTCTTCTTCAGGCTGAATGCTATTGAAGAATCCTGCAATTCCATAGAATGCAGCATAAATTATGAACATAACCATGATTGTTTTTCCTGCAGTACTCCATGTCAGGTAAGATAGATGTGCGTCAACATCGGCATGATGTGCATCATCCCATTTGTCACTAGCACTTTCTTGTTCATCCAAAGTTCCAGTTTCATTAGCAGTGTTCCATTCAGCCTCAACATCTTCTAAATCATGATGAGCATCTTCCCATTCATGATGCTTAATTGAACCAATACCGCCTGCTAAAACGCCATATGCAACTATTCCTAGAACCAGTAGTCCGACCGAAATTACAACAGTTTTCAGCCAGATATCATTTTTGACATCGTGTAGACTTCCGCTCATGACTTCCCCTCCTTGTTCCAGAGATTATTCATCGCCCGGAATGGGGCTCGGAATATTGATTCGAATTTCGTTTGGTGGGTTTCAACACCCTCATTAGCATCATACAGAGTTGGCTCGACCGCGAATGACGGTGTAGGAGGTGGTGATGTTACAGCCCATTCTAATGACCAGCCACCCCATGGGTCCTTTCCGACCTTTTGGCCTTTCTTTACAGAGCGAATTATGTTCCACACCAAGATTAGTTGGGATAGACCAAAGATAATCGCGAAGATTGAGATTGACATATTTAATTCAGCAAATCCAGAATCCGCAGCATAAGTGTGAGTTCTTCTTGGCATACCCATAATTCCTACAGCATGCATTGGCCAGAATGCAGCATTGTATGAACAGAATGCGATTAAGAAGTGCCATAGTCCTAGTGTTTCATTCATCCTGCGTCCAGTTACCTTAGGGAACCAGTAATAGATTCCTGAGAATAAAGCGAAGATAATTCCGCCGATGAACACATAGTGGAAGTGTGCTACAACGAAGTATCCATCATGGAATTGAGTGTCAAGTCCAGCTACAGGGAAGAACATTCCAGAAAGTCCTCCAAGAGTGAATGTAATCAAGAATCCTAGTGACCAAAGAGTATGGGTCTTGAATACGAGACTTCCTCCCCACAAAGTGGCGAGCCAATTGAAGATCTTCACACCGGTTGGAATCGCTACAGCCATTGTAGTAATCATGAATGCAGAACGCCAAGCAGGACTCATACCACTGGTTAGCATGTGGTGGCCCCAAACAATGAATCCTACAACTCCTATCCCAACCATTGCATAGACCATCGACCTGTAACCGAAGATCGAACGTCTAGCACTTGTTGCAAGTACCTCAGAAACAATTCCGAATGCGGGAACCACCACCACGTATACCTCTGGATGTCCGAAGAACCAGAACAAGTGTTGGAACAGCAGGGGGTCACCTCCACTGGTGAAGAACGTCGTACCTATCGTTGAATCGAACAGTAAGAAGAAGATGCCGATTACGAAAGCAGGTAGGCTCACGTACAGCATGAATACACTGATTAGAACAGACCAAGTAAACAGAGGCATTTTCATCCATCCGACACCGTTTGCACGCATTGTGAAAGTAGTGGTGACGAAATTTACACCAGACAATGTCGATGATGCTCCAAGTAAAGCGATACCAGAGATGAAGGCAATCGTTCCAGGATTAGGCCCCTGTTCAGTGCCTAGGCCAGCCAAACTCGAGTATGGCGGATACATTACCCAAGTGATGTCAGCCGCTTCACCGCTCCAAACACCTGTGAAAATCAGAGGTGCTGCCGCAACTATGATCCAGAATCCGAGTGCGTTAATCCTTGGGAATGCCAAATCCTTAGCTCCAATCTGTAACGGTAGAATATAGTTCATGAAACCAGCGATCATCGGCATTGCTGCTAAGAAAATCATCGTAGTTCCGTGTAAAGTAAAGAATGAATTGTACTCATCATATGTTAGGAAATCATTTTCGGGAAGAGCTAGTTGTATCCGGAAAAGTAATGCAAGTAATCCACCGACTAAGAAGAAGAAGAACCCGTATAGGAAATACAGAATTCCAACCATCTTGTGATCAGTTGTAGTCAACCAAGGTTTCAGGTAACTCCAGAAATTTCCAATCGAGAAGCTTTCAGGGTTGCGAGTGTAGAATACCCACATGCTACCGATTAGAATTAAACCGAGAGCTAATCCAATTACGGTCATAAGAATTGTAAGGGCTTCAGCACTAGGTGCGGTAGGGTTAGCATTGATTCCAAAAGCAGCAACTTCTATCCTATTCCAATCGTCTCCAGCATCTGTTGCAGCACCGTCTCCATTTACTGCGTTACCATAGACTACGAAGTTTGCAATCGCAGTATCATCTGCAGGAGCGGTCCACTTGAATGACCAAGATCTTCGGTCATTGATTTCCATATTGTGAGACAAACCGCCATCTATTTCCAGAACACTTGAATCTTCAACGTCTAATGATTCTAGGGTTCCAACACCGTCTTCGACGAATATTCTGAATCCACCGTTTTGGTCAGGGTTTGTCACCGGAACTTTGTCGCTGGAGATTGTTAGGGTGAACAGGTATTCTTCTGAGGCGTTAAACACATCTGGAAGACCTTCGACAATAATTTTTGTATCACTGGTCATCTCTCCGTGGCATCCACACCCGGCAGGCTCAACATTTCCAATGCCGTTCTGCCTTGCTTCAAAAGATGATGTAGATGCTAATGCAACTAACAGAATAGCAAGTAGTGCGACTGCGCGCCCCTTCATTCCCTCAGCTCCTTATTTTCGAAGTATACTCCGAAATCCTCATCGCAAGTTTCTCCTTCCTTGGCGACAACTTCCACCTGTCCATTCATCACTGAGTGTTGATTGCCACAGTATTCTGCACACCTGATAGGGAATGTTCCTGCCTCATTTGGTTGAACATACATCCAAGTTCCGCCTTCTAATCCTGGAACCGCGTCTTCTTTCATTCCCCATTCTTGGAGCCACAATGCGTGTTGAACGCCTTGGTAAACATTGGATTCATCGAATGCGGAATCCCTTAACGGGTTGCTACTGTAGATGTTGAATAATACATTTGTATCGCATGGGATGATGAGATCGCCACTCATTTTGTATTCAATCGGAATGTGTTGCCAGCGGTGAAGAATTTTTCCTTCAGCATCCAGAATGTCGACATCTTGGAATATAAATTCATTGAATAATACATCCAATGTAGTATTGTTTGCCAAAACTAGGTTGGCAGTACTTGCTCCATAAGTGACCGAAGCAGAAACCGCTCCAGGTCCAGCATCGATTGAAAGCCCATTGGATGTGTCCCATGTGACATTATGGCCAGTATCCATGTCTTCCCAAGTTAGTTCATCTTGGTAGTAGAAATCCCAATACCATTGCTGCCCGTTAGCTTCAACGACAAATGAATCTTCATCATTTTGCAGGTTTTGAACTTCCCCCCAAACGATGTTCATCGAACCGAAAGCAAGTATTGTGACCCAGACCACTAGAATCGTAGGGCCAAAGAACCATGCGAATTCAAGGTCAAAGTTGTGGCGCTCTTTAGGAAATGTTCCAACCTTCAGAACATCGACTTTGTCTGCAACAGGGTCGACGCCTTCCCTGTAGCGTAGGATGGCGATTATTAGCCATGCAAATGTGAACATTCCAACTAAGATTGACCAGAAAAGAAATTTATCATACAATATATTGAACACTGTATATTCATCTGGCCACAACTCACGGTCAGCGCCCATGTCTCGGCGGTTAGATGGCTGTATTAAGCGATTGCGCATAGGTGATACTCTCCCGTAGGGAGGTTTGTTGATGTGCCACCTCTGCGTCGGCTATTTTGTGGGGCTATCTGCATGTGTTCAAACCACCCTCTCAGGTGCTGTTTTAATCGAGATAGAAGTTCAACCAGGTTCGAGCCGACAAGGCATTATTGGGTTCAATGAATGGCGTAGTAGAATCCAAGTGGCTGTAAAAGCCGAAGCCCAAAAAGGCAAAGCTAATTATGCAGTTTGCAACGTTTTGTCGAAGATTTTTGCAGCGCCTGCTACAGTTGTTGCAGGCCACACAACCCGTCAGAAAAAAGTGAGCATTGAAGGCCTGTCATCAACTGAGATTATTGCAAAACTGGAGGGTCTTCTTGAATCGTGAAAAACGATATGCTTTGGCCCACAGGGCTATGGAATTATGCATTGAAGAGAATGCAGAAGGTACTGTAATTCTCGTTGAAGGAAAGAGGGACGAATCAGCGCTAAGGACATTGGGATTTACGGGACCAATTGAAAAATTAAATCGCGGTTGGACCGTCGATAGAGTGGTCACATATATCGTGGAAAAATATGGCTCATGTATCGTCTTGATGGACTGGGATCGAACAGGAGGCAGGCTACAAAAAAGGTTGATGGATTCGATGACGAGTCTAGACATTAAGCCATCAGATGAATGCCGAAGAGCATTATCAAAGGCAATGAAACCAGATACGATGTGTGTTGAAGACCTGCCTTCATTCCTTAGGGAGTCTGACTCCTGATTCTTTGACTGTATTTAGGACAACATGCGTGAATGAGCGAGTTATTCCTTCTAGAGTGAACACCGCTTTTGTCAAATCATCAAGGTCTTCTCTATCCTTAACACGAGCTAAAACCATCGAGTCCCAATCTCCAGTTACATCATATACGCTGAATACTCTGTAGTCATTAGAAATTTGATTCTGTACGTCCATAATCATGCCTTTTTCAATACAAAGTCCAGCCATTACAGTCATCCCCCAGCCGACTTGTTCGGCACCTAGAATCGCAGTATATCCCTGAATTGAACCATTAGCCTCAAGTTTACGTAGTCGATTGGTAATCGTACCTTGGGCAACACCGACCTTTTGTGCTAATTGTCTTTGAGAAAGGCGCGCATCTTCGTACAGGGCCTCGATGATAGCGCGGTCGGTAGAGTCTAGGGCCATGCCTCCGAACAAACGGAGGTTAGTATTCAATTATTCGACACAGGGTCTGGTAGGTTTAGGTCTAGAATCCAATCTCCTAAGTCCTCAACTGTAACTGCGAGATGTAGTGATAATGTTCCATGGCCTGTGACTTTCAATGTGCCTCTATGGGTTTCCCCACCTGCTAAATTACCCTTCTTTATTTTGCCATTCGCTCTCCAGCCATCGCCCATGGATAAATCACCAACCTCAATCGAATTCCCGGTAATCAAGCGGTATTCAATCACATTTTCTTCAGACGACCAAGAGCCTTCTAGGCGCGGTAACCCCAACTCGCGCTGACGCTCTGCAAATACAATAAATCCTATACAAATAGCGACTATAATTAGTAGAAGAAGAGGGGTCAAGGTTGCACTTTGGTCTACGGATTGCCAATAGGTAGGCATCTCTGCTCTTTGGATTGACAATACGCGGTTAGAGGTCTCATTTTCAAATCCACCAATTATTACCAAGAGAATTTCATAACGGTCAGCATGACTAGCATCGCCCAAAACAATATCAGCGCCATCTAGGTATTCTTTTGTGATGGTTTCATTCCATTGATTTGTGGTATTATTTGCAAAGTTAAAAGATGATGATGGATGCCAATCACGAACTAAATTGTTTACAATCCGTCCTTTAGAATCTACGGCCTCAGTTTCAATGATGAATAGATGTATTTGTGTGGCGCCATTCAGCGTTTTTGGATTAGTCCAAGTGGCTGTAATATTCAGAATTTCCACTTCTGATGAGCCAATTAACTGAACATTCCATTCCATATCGATCTCATTAGAATTGACCTTAGGGGTGTAGTCAGGGATATCTGAGATGTTCTCTGCATAGCCATCAATTGCAACAGATGGAACTTGATTAAGACCATGGTACATCAATCGCGAATTAGCATCATCATCTGGTAATCCTCCATTCTCTGATTCGGCACCAGTACGCCAATGAAGAAGAGTGATATCTCCATCCTTGTCCATTTCCGTTAGTTCATCAACGGTCTTATCATCATCATCTCCATGAAACCATTCGACTAAAATCGGAGCATCATCTTGACTTTCAAAATGCCCTTCTGCATAGAGGGTTAAATCCGAAAGAGCAGTTGCTAGAGGTGCCAATAACAGTGCAACAAAAATTGCAAATGCCCTCATTCTTCTTCCTCCCGATCCTCAATCCCAAGTTTCATTCGGAGAATATCTCTTTCTTTATCATCAATCATTAGAGAGACTCTTGCGGCAACCCAGACTGGAAGTAAGAACTCTCCACATCTCAAAATCGCCGAACCTCTTTCGATTTCAACAGGGAACTCTTCTGTAATTGGAACATCACCCTCAAGCATCGAATGAATAGTGTCCATCTCAACATCGATCAATCCTTTGGTAATGTGCGGCCTAAGCAATTCAAGAGCCTCTTGTCTTGTTCTCCAAATTCCTTTGTTATCAGTAAAAGATGGTTGACCAACATGTATTACCCTTAGAGGGTGGAAATCATTTCCTGGCCAAAAATCACCCTTTTTGTTTACGACTATCTTTTCGTAAATTCTGTCATGAGCCATTTTAGATGATATGTTTACTCTCCTACCACGGTGCCACCATGAGAAAAGAGTCTTATCAATTCCCCAATGGTTACAGATTTCTTCAATAATCTCTGGAGTAGCCAAATTAGTGATATGCTTGTTCTTTCTTTGGCCAGGCAATTCTTCAGGTTCTCGGTTTAACTCACGTTTCAAAATCATCGAACGCGCCACGCCTTCAGGTGTTCTTTCTGCAACATGTTCAAACAATGCAACATAGAAACCACCAGTATCATTGTCATGTTGGTGTACACGAATCGTCGAAGCAAGGTTAGGAGATTCTAGCCCTCTTTGGCTAGGGTTCAACATTTCTTGAGACAAACCGGGTAGTTTTGGCATCTGGCCATCCCATTCCACAATCTCTGATTTCTCATCAAGGATTGGCCAATTGTCAATTCCTCTGTGACAAATCAGTGAAGGTAATATCCTCTCAGCATCTATTTCGATTAGTTTTAGCCAAGGGCACTTCTGTAGTATTTCGCAAACCACAGCCTCATTTTCAATTGGGTCCAAAGAGCACGTTGAGTATACCATATTACCGCCTGGACGTAGTAATTGAGCAGCTCTGACGGCGATATCAACTTGTAATTTGAATAGACTTCTTCCGACCTTAGGAGTCCACGAATTCCATAATTCACGGTTTTTCCTAGTTGTTGCGGTTCCACTACAAGGTGCATCCACCACAATTCCGTCAACACCAGGCTCCGGCATTCGCCCGATATGACGCCCGTCATGTTGCATAATCAGCATATTCTCAATACCAAGTCTTCCTCGATTTGTTACTAGCAGATTCAACCTTCCAGATGATGGTTCATTAGCAAGAACTAATCCATCTGGAACAGCCTCTGCAAGTTGGGTTGCTTTAGAGCCAGGTGCTGCGCATGTGTCCATTACTAGATGGTTAGGAGCCGGGTCTAGGACTACTGGAGGCAACATCGAAACGGCTTCCTGCCTAGTGATACGACCGGTATCATGTAGTAGAATCATCAATTTCTTAGTATCATCATCCGGGTAATCAACTTTAGAAAATGGCATAGTCCATGATTCTGAATCGGTCATCCAAGGGATTCGTTTGCCACCAACCGACTCTAACTGTTCTCTAGTCCAATCAATATCGTGCCTTCTTGGTGTTAGGCGCATTGTTACTGGAAGAGGAGAGGATGCGAACGGAAGCCACTTCTCAACATCGATGCCTAGACTTCTAGCCAATCCCGATAACGGAGTTTTATCTAACTCCAAGGCTAACTCATTGCCGGCGCCCCGCTCCATGTTGGTGGGTCAGGGCTCTCACTCTTGTTGCTTGTGCAAGCCTAATGGGTCAGTTGCCCGTGGCATGGGTATGGCAGAAACCTTGGTGACCCTTGCTTTCCTATCGGCCATAGCCATGTTATTGTCAACAATTTTTGATAGCGGTAAATGGTTTGCTAGTCTAACTGCAGCGTTTTGTGGCATTGCATTTTTACTATCACCGTTCGATTCAATCCAACAAAACGGAGGCTCGGTTTTGGTCATAGTTGTCAGCATGGCAATACTGCTTCAGTATTATATCAAGCAAGGTATTTCAAGAAAATACCTCAATGGTACAGGGGGGGCAATCATCTTGCTTATGCTCTTGTCAATGTATCCACAAGATGGAATAAATGAAACTGTAAACGAATATCTACTAATAGAGAACATCCAAGAATTGGTAACCTCTATGGTAATCGGTCTTTTGATCACACAGTTATTAGTGAACTCTATTTCAATCGATAAGAGACTAAGTATAATCTCAGCCGTGGCGATTACAATCCTATTCCTATTGGGGAATCTATTGTCAAGAGATATTCTTCCTGTGGTAATAATTTCATGCGCATTAATTGGGTTCATGCCTTTACTAGAAAATAAAATCAATTCAAACATCGGCTCAGGACAAGGCCGTTCGAGAGCATTAGGTCTGTCGATTGCAATCGGAATAATGCTGATATTCGTATCTACATACGTGTCAGTATCTACCGTTAACAGAATTGGTACTGGAGATGGAGCAATTGCAGTATCGTTATGGATTACTCTTGCAATAACAGGTATGGGTTTGATTGGAATGTTGTTACCTCTGATGGGTTTCGACTCACATCCGCGCCCTGAAGCATGGGGCTGGAGAATTAGTTTGGCTTTCAGTCCAATGTTTTTAACATTACAAACAGACTTAGCAAGTCATGCTTTGTTAGGAGTTTTACTGGCTATAATGATTTCAATTAGTGCACCGTTGGTACTTGAAAAGAAGGCCGCGAAAGCAGTCTAAGCGATGGGGAGTCCCCCCAACTCTTATGAATGGATGAAAGCCGATTGAGGTTTGGAGAATTCAATTTCTCCACAGGATGGGGATCTTGATGGGAAGAGCATTTACAGACGGCGTAAGCAAAGGGAATAAACTGAAATTGACAACTCGAAAGCGGTCTTGGAAGCCACTTGCGGATTTACAGGGGCTCAGTGGGCGTACTAGGGAAATCGGTTCTGGAATGGGACCACTATCTGAGGTTCCAGCAATGGTTAGAATCGAGGACGAGAAATGGGTTTTCGAGCGTATTAGCCAAGAGACATTATCACATCTGACTCACAGATTAATCATTCATGAGACCGAAGGTCCACGAACATTAGGAGCAACTCTAGATTTAGAAACAGCAATGCAAGTTGCTCAAGGAATGGCTAGAACAGAAGGCTCTGTTGTATTGATTGAACCACTTCAGTGATTCAAAACATATTCATAATCCAAGAAATAACTCCCTCGTTTACGAGGTAGATGAATCCGGATAATCCGATACATGCTAAGTATATTTGAGTTGGAGTAATCTTCCAGGCATCTTCAGACTCTTCATCGAAGTATCGAATCAGACCTGCAGCCTGTTGAATACCGCTGCCGTCTTTCTTTGCCATGATACCGCCGACACTGATTTCCTTTATCAACGCGACGCGCGAAGCTTATTCCTCTTCTGAAGACAAATCTATGAATGGTATTTCCTCTTCGTCAAACTTCAAAGTGAGGTTTTCAGGCGAGAGGTCACCAACGTCTACCTCGATAGAATCGGCTTCGATTCTTGCAAGTGCTCGTAGCACTGCGGGGGCATTATCATCAGCAAGAGCATTTCTAGCCATTTCAACTTCAGGCGAATCTCCCTTCTCAACGATTGTAAATTCAATTAATTCGTTAAGGTCATTCTTCGCTCTGTCAATATGTGAATTCCACGAAATTGTGTTTTGCTTACTATCTCCAATTTTCGAATCGAATCTTCCCTTCCATGACATTTCCCAGGGTTTATGGGGAAGTGCAGCAACCAAATCAAAAATGATCCTTGCTCTTTCTGTAACGGGGCCTTCCAATGTAATTGTATTAGCATAGCATCTGGTGATTAAACCAAATCCCCAGTAAGAATAACTTTCAATTTTTAAATTAAGGTCGCCTGTCGTCGTGGTAAATACCCAACTCTGTTCATCGAATTTGGGTATTTTGGCCATCATGGGTGTCGAATTTCCTTGAAGAACTTTCAACAGTGTCAAAGCCACATCTCCTAGGTAAACAGTAGCAATATTTGCAGGATGGGCCTTCGGTCGTAGATAATCTTCAGAATCGTAACCATGAGTTGGTCCTGCTTGGCGAACTTGGGCATACAGAATTGATTTACTTGGGTCCAAATCCTTCTGCATGACTTAGGTCACATCATGCCTTGTCCTTCAATCATGCCCCTAATTGAGAGAAGGGTTCATCAAAGTGTGTCCTCTTACCATCATCAGGTGAGGATATGACCGACAAGCCGAAAAAAGACCCACTAGCAATTCTTATGGCATTACCTGGGGTTGGAAAAGCAACCGCAAAGAAACTTAGCGATGCAGGAATTAAGTCCTCTGCGGCTGTAGTAAAAGCAGGCCAAAAGGGATTACTAAAGGCAGGACTAAGCGCAGTTATCTCAAAGAAATTATTGTCTGCACTTTCAAAGAAATCTCCTGCTAAAAAAGCTGCTTCCAAGAAACCTGCTGCAAAGTCAACTGCTAAGAAGGCCGCAACTAAAGCAAAGGCCGCAGTCAAGAAAACAGCAACCAAAGCCAAGTCCACTGCTAAGAAAACAGCAACTAAAGCAAAATCTGCAGCTAAGAACGCTGCATCTAAAGCAACAGCATCCGGAAGGAAAGTTGCTGAAAAGACTGTCAAGCGAACTGGAGGAAGTCAGACTGTAAAGTCTTCTAAATCTACAGATGGCAGGAAAGGCAAGACTCTCAAAGTTCCTCGAACTGTAAAAGACATGGCCTGGTTCCGTAAGGAATAACCCAAATCAACCGTTAGGTTGTAAGACCTTCAATGAACGAGATTAATCATGCCAAGGCGCAAGTATGGGAAATTGCGCAAGACGGTTGAACTTCCATCCAAGTCTAATTGTTCTCGCTGTCGAAGTGGAAAACATTGTCCGATTGAAGGCCATGACGGCTATGTAATAACCAGCCATAGGCAATGGGCAGGTCCTCCAAAAGTCGAGAAGCGCAAAAAGGCTAGCTCATGATTCCGGCTCTTCGGTTTCAATCGTTTGCGCACGCTTGTAGATCTCTCTAAGAGTTTGGTCACTGATTTCAAGATATACTCTAGTCGTGGCAATACTGGCATGGCCAAGCAATCTCTGAATACTGACAAGGTCAGCCCCTCTTTCCAATAATCCAGTTGCAAAGTTGTGTCTTAACACGTGAGGAGTTAGTCGCCCTCTTGGAATCCCTGCACTATCTGCTAGCCTGTCCATCATTCTTTGAACGGTTCTAGATTGTAACGCAGTCCCGGCCTTGGTTACTAACAAGAAATCATCTTGAGGATTTCTCTCTTCACGAAGAGGCAGCCATGCCAAAATCCTAGCAACTGTTGCTTGGGTGAAAAGAACAAGCCGATCTTTTCCACCTTTACCATCGATAACCATTGCTGAATGGTCTGCAAGGTCGATATCTGATAGACTCAAATCACATAATTCACTAACACGTAATCCCGTATCGAGAATCATAGTAACAGCCAGATTTGTCACAGGGTCTTCGCTACACGCTGCGGCTTCTTTAACGAGAGACAATTCCCTGCTGGTCAATGTTCTTGGTAATTTCTTACCACTCTTTGGACGAATCAGATGTTCTGGCCACTTTTGTCCAAGCCAATTCATGAGATGATTTGCAGCGGCTAATCTAGCCTTAACTGTGGATGGCGACCTATCGATAAGAGACTGCACCCAAAGGTCGAGTCTACCATTGAATGGCTCAACGCGCTCTAACAATTGTTCAATATTCATTGAATCTCTTTCAAATTCGGAAATAATATCTTCACCAGGTAATTGCATTTCGATAAGATGCCTCAAAGCAATCATGTACGACTTCTGTGTATTCACAGATTTACCTTCAATTTGCATTTGAGTTGTGTAAGAGCCTAACCAGGGGAGGTGACTGCGACTGACAAGACGCGGCGGTAGCTCTGGACCATCATTGTACAGTCGTTGCTGTACAGCCCGTTGCTTTGCCTTGTATGGCTCTGTTCTCATTGGCGTCACCGCCTAACCCGCCGAAGCGAGCCGTGCATCCCGTGTCCCGAAGGACATACCCCATTCAGTGGTTCCAAGTTATGAAGGCTTCGCGCGTTGACCCATGCATCGTACCCTGTATAGGGCGAAACCATATTCATCAGAGAGGTTTGGGAGTCTTGTTAATGATATTTCATGCCATTATTACTATTATTACTGGCGTGACAGACGAAACAACCTCCGCAGTCTCACTAATTATTGGTAACAGTTGAATCAAATCTTCGTGCAACAATATATCAATTTGCTAACTCGGTGATTATTTCCACAAATTGATTGAATTAATCCATTGTTAATTTTATATCAAAAGTGACTTAGCCCAAGGCATGAGGCAAGTCAAAACCATCCTGACTTTGATTTTGTTCTTGTGTGCAAGTGTTACTGGATGTTTGTCTGAAGAAGAAAACGGCTCTGCAATTGACCTCGTAGTTGAGTTTGAAGAAAATAACGGGACCGTAGTTGAGTCATATTACGATGGCGAACTAACTTCCACTAGCACAGTGTCACTCGATTTTGATTTTTCCAAAACTACCGCTGGCAATACACTGGCCATTTTCGGCATTGACACGATGGATGGGCAATCTCCGGTAACGGTGAATGCTGAATCCAATTCGGTAATTACTGTTGAATTTTCTGAACATGGAATCTACAATCTAAGCGCTTATGCAATAGATGATGAAGGGAATCAGAAGAATATGTCATTGCCAATTCGAATCGAACTTAGAATCGATTGGGTTGAATCTAATACCAATGATCCTAAAACGCTAATTTTTGACCCAAATCCAGTTAATGGCGGGCCAAACCCACAAATGATTGAAATCGACTCTACTGTCGAGAACCCTACTCTAATTGACGGATTGGGGGGTAGTGGCCAATCGGTTCAATTTACATGGGGCATTGCAGATGAGGTGAATGATGTTTGCCAAAGTAGAAGCGGTGAAGCGAATGATGGTGAATCTGACAATTGGTACACCTTGCACTTCAATACCTATCTAATTCATGAATTAAGAATAAGTTACGATGATGGCCAAGATTCCATTAGTATCAACCAATCTGTAACCATACTCTATGATAGTGGTGAACAATAAGTTGTTGAACTGGCTGTAATAGACAGTATCAATTCCATTGTTACATGATTGCGCGAAGTATTTTCAAACTTGAATAAAGTCCGCAAGATGGGGACAGCATGTTCGAGTACAGTGAATCTGAAACCTCGACACGTAGTTTAGCGACTTTAGTCATAATTGGTATACTAAGTGCTACTTTCATTTATCAGTGGGATATTTTTGCACTTGCTGAAGAGATACTCCCTACATTTCAAACATCTTGGTTACCTTTGGAAGTCGTAGCAATCTGGCGCTTTGGATGCTTTCTTGTAGGTTCTTCAGCGATTGTGTACATGTTCCGAATGGAAACAGGTGTAATGCCAGTATTAGAACACGAAAGCCGTAATGAGATTGTTGTTCATCCCAATTGGCATAGAGAAGTTCGTCACTTTCAGTAGTTGGAATTTGATTCTAAATACAGTCTATTTTTCGATTGCAAGTTTGATATCTGTTTCATTACTTATTGAATCTGATATTCCCAGATGGCTTGAAATTGTTCAGGTGACCGTCTTTTCAACGGCCCTCGGTTCTGCATTCATAACCTCAACAATCGTTCGTCACGTGATACTGCCAGGAGAAGTTCGCATTAGGCGTAAACATGATCATCAATTTTTGTTTCATAACCAAATAATGCATAATTTCGCAGCTATTTTCATTGCAATTGAAATCATTGTAATCAGGCCTGAATTGCAGCCTCATTTCGCGATTTTCGGTTTAATTCTCGGACTACTCTATGCTCTCTTCGCTTATCCATTCGCCTATTTTGGAGGCGGTTATTACGTCTACAGTTTTATTGATCCAAGACTACGTTTGGCACCCTTATTACTGGTCGGATTAGGCGGAGCAATCTCCTTGTTTTATCTTGGAATGTGGCTTGTTACAATACTAATCTCTTCCAATCAAGTAGTCGGAAGTATAGTGGCGATTATTTGGGTAAGTTTGATTGTACAATTTCGTTCAGAAAAATTCGAAGCAGAACAATAATTACGTTACCACATTTGATGAATAAATTGTTAATTCTAGCACTTGTTTTCCGAAACATATCCAAATGCACAGGTTGGGTTAGGATAATACTTCCAATTTTATGGAACTGATAATTCCTAAATGTATTGAGTCATGATGAACGGTAATTTTATTTTTCTGGAGAATAGTATTCCGATTAAGAATTTGACTTTGTCATAATGTGCTTTCAATCTCATTATTTATACGTCTAGACATATTGGTAAGTGCATGTCAGCAGACCTTCAATCTTCTTTTTTCAGCAATATTGGAGTGCATTCTAATGTCGTTCAACAAACCATCCAATCGAATCAGTCACTAACTAAGAAAATCTCTCGAGGCCGCATGGCCACAGATAATTCCGAGTGTTTAGACATTCAATCTAAGGTGGCCGTTTAGCATGCATCGCAAGAACTTCGGCCGCAACCATGAGATTCAGCCCTCGGCGGCCTATACTCCAGCCAGCGAGCAGGAAGTCTTGGAAATCCTCGACCGCCATCAAGGCCAGAGTATCCGTGCAGTCGGTAGATTGCATAGTTGGAGCGAGGCTATTCTCGGCGATGGTGTACAACTGGACCTGCGTCGATTGGACCATGTTTTGCTCGAGCCAGACGGCGAACAATTTGTTGCCACGGTTGGGGCTGGCTGCCAAATCAAGCGTCTTCTCAAAGAACTAAACCGCGGCGGCGCCACACTACATTCGATGGGCCTAATCGATGTACAGACGATTGCAGGAGCTATCTCTACTGGCACTCATGGTTCGGGTCGCAATAGTATGTCGCACTACGTTGAAGAGGTACGAATAGCGCGATATGATGAATCAACCGGAAAGGCGTTCATCGATGAGTTGAGTGATGGAGATACGTTGTTGGCAGCTCGGTGTTCACTTGGGTCGCTAGGGATTATTCTGTCCGTGAAAATCCGATGCCGCGAACAGTACAACGTACAGGAGCATTTCACCGAGGCTAGACGGCTGGAAGACGTTCTGAGTGCTGAAGAGTCATATCCACTCCAGCAGTTTTATTTCATCCCATGGCGCTGGTCATACTTCATTCAGCACCGGTGTGAGGATACTGGCAAACGGTCTTTCCTTGCCAAAATGTATCGCCTCTACTGGTTGGTTGTGATGGATTATGGTATGCATCTGAAGATATTGTTCCTAAAGAGAATATTACGAAGCCGGCGCATGATTCGGTTTACCTTTCGCCGTATAGTCTCTTTATTCCTAATTCGCAAGTGGAAAGTCACCGATCGCTCTTCGTCCATGCTAGTGATGAAACACGAGGCTTTCCGGCACATTGAGATAGAATTATTCGTACCTCGAGACCAGTTAGCAGATGCACTCAGATTTACCAAAGAAGTCATCGAGGTTGCTGGTGGAAAAGAGTCAACATTGTCAGCGGTTAACAAGGGCCGAATAGATGAACTTGGCATGCAAGATGATCTGGATGAGCTTCGAGACCAGTACTGTCAACATTACCCCATATGCGTACGAAGGGTGCTTCCTGATGACACTTTGATATCTATGGCTAGTGGTGGAGGCCAAGACTGGTATGCGGTGAGTTTCATCAGTTACGCTAAACCAGCACGGAGAGCGGGATTTACCCTTTTCTCGAGGTTCATGGCCCGAAGTATGTCCCAACTATTCCAGGCACGCCCTCACTGGGGTAAAATCAGCCCCCTAGAGGCCAGTGAACTGACATCCCTATACCCTAGATTCGATACTTTCCGCACTGTCTGCAAAACGCTCGACCCCCAAGGTGTCTTTCAAAATGAATGGACAACAGCGTTACTAGAAGCAGATGCTAGTAATGATTTGTTTGATGAATAGGTGGCAAGAGATGCTGAAATATATTAAACATTATATTCCAGCCATATCAGGCATTTTGGCTATTTTGTTTTTTTTAATGGGCCAAAATTACCCCACCATTTTCTGTATAGGTTGGTCATTATTTCTCATCATCGGAGATTATGTTTTGCCTAGGGATAAGGAAATTCAGAAATTTTCACATCCAGCGATATTGAATTTTTCGATTTATGTAAATCTACCAATATTATTTTGTTTGATATTCTTGGTAATATCTATTTTTAGTAATAACTCCCCTGGTTGGTATATCGATGGATTAAATTCACAGTTCAATATTGATTTTATCGAAATAAAAGAATCTTTTACTCTAATTGATAAAATCGCTTTGATATTCCAAACCACTTTATTTGTTGGTATACTTGGCACAGTACCAGGTCATGAGTTAGTCCATAGAAAGAAGAACAAAATTGACATGTTCATTGGAAATTGGCTGCTTGCGTTTTCGTGGGATTGTACTTTTGCTATCGAGCATGTTCACGGACATCACAAAGATGTCTGCTTAGATGAAGACCCAGCCTCTGCAAGAAGAGGAGAAAATATTTATTTATTTATTTTAAGAGCCACTTTACAAGAACAAATAAGCGGCTGGAAGATTGAAACAGAACGATTGAAAAGAAGGAAACTCAAATTTTTCAGCATTCATAATGGAATGATTGTTGGGTATTTAAGAAGCCTAATTATAACTGTAGCAGCGTTTATTTTTGGTGGAGTAATTGGAATGCTATGTTTTCTTTTGTGTGCCTTTTTGGCAAAATTATTATTAGAAGCGATAAATTATATTGAACATTATGGTCTAGTAAGAGAAAGAGGGAAAGAAGTGAATATGAGACACTCCTGGAACTCTAATCATTTACTAAGTAGCATTTACCTGTGTAATGTGACAAGACATTCTGATCATCATAGGTCTGCAAATTTGAAATTCTGGGAACTAAATCCGTGCCATGAAGATGCTCCACTATTGCCATATGGATATTTATCAATGTTATATTTGGTATTGGTTACGCCATTTCTATACAATAAAATAATGGCGAAAGAATTCATTGACTGGGACAAAAACCATGCCAATGAATACGAACGAAATTACATAATACAATGAGCCACACAGCCCCGAGTTCTTTGCTATGGGGGAACGTTTAGCTAGAGAATTTGGATTAGGTTATTTGTCGTGTAAAGAGGGTTTTTGGAACAAATCAGTTCGGATTAATTTCCGATTAATTTGTAATCTTCAGAAAGTGGCGTAGCGCCGGTTTCCATGGAAATGATTTGACCGTCTTTGAAACGCATGAAAGACAAGACCGCTTCCGAATCTGAGTCGTTAGCAAAATGAACGACGGAATGCGCAACGCCCACTTCGTCATTTTCGAAGAGAACCCGGTTGTATTCTGAAGTCGGAGTGTTTTCGCCACCTGCGAATCCCAAAATATCTGCCTTGCTCATTGTAATGCCACCTACGTGTGGATTGAAGACACATTCATCGTGAATGAGGCTCTTAAGTGCGTCGACATCTCCGTTATCCCAGGCTTCATTGTATGCTAATATAATAGACATAAACAACCCAGATGTCACGCATTATTAATTTAATCGGGCTATAGTCTGGTCAACATTTCGTAACACTCATCTTCAGCGACATTCACTGTTTTTGAATTTCATCACCGGATTAGTATTCAAGGCCCGCTCATACCAGAGAATGCTATTGCAAGGAATAAAACCGCTATCAGAAGTAGCAGAAGAAGTATAAGGGGAATACTGAATATAATCTTAAATCCAAGCGGCATCGGTGGAAAGTGGTCTATTTGCTCGTTTGAAAAGTCATCACGATTATCATTATCTTTCCAGATAAATTCCTCATCGCAATTAGGGCAATCAAATAGTCCAAAGACTCCATCTTCTAATTCAATATCTTCCTCACAATTAGGACATTGAATTTCCACCATGGTTGCTACAGTAATTGCGGTATAATAAATTTTTAGCATTTAGATTTCAATGGTTTTTAGTTTGTCCTTCGATAGGCTAACGTCTAGAATGACCCACGCAAATCCCACTCCAAAGAAATCAATTCGCATGGGTATTCGGATGAACCCTCTGAAGTTATCCGAATTCAATTATTCGATACAATAGTTTATCGAACCTATGCCATGGTTGACCATCATGAAGACTAACCGAATTTTTGTTTTCCTGCTTGTTGTTATGTTGCCTATGTCTGGATGTTTTGACTTTTACCAAGATTCTAATGTGTCTCTGCAATGAGAACATTATCCAATATTCCGAAGAGGAGGAGGACGGAGTACGAATCCGATGAACCAAACATCCAACTCGAAGTTGATTCAAATGGTATGGAACAATATCGCCTACGTCAATGGAACCGTTCTTTCAGGAGCCGGTGAAGAGGATGACGTGGTTGTTGAGATCGCATTTGAAGAAGAATACTTCAACGCCTCTGCAGTTGAGAAATATAACAGCATGCAGAATGATACCTTAGACAGAGTACAAGAAATTAGCGATGGCGACACTTTTGCGCTTACCCTCTCTATCGAATCGCTGATGGGCAACACCGCTCTTAACCAGACCATCTATATTAAAGTCGAAGAATTACACCAGAACGGAACGGTACGAACACAGTACAATTCTCGAAAATTATTCTGTCGTTATACCATTCATTGACTCCGACGGAGATGGCGTCACTGATGAAGACGACGCATCCCTTACGATGGAATGAAACGGCTGATTCTGATGGAGATGGTGGGCGACAACTCCGACTCCTTTCCAAATAACAACGCTCCGGTCGTATCGAATGTGACTATTTCACCTGAGGAAGCCTTACAAAATGATGAGCTCACATGCAATTATGATGTTTATGACGCCGATGGCGATACACTAGTTGTAGATGTGACATGGTTAGTGAATGGCGTATGTAGCAGGTGCACCTGGATTCGCAATCTAGATACTCTCTCCTCGGCATTTAATTTTGAGGATGAAGTAGAATGTTCAGTAACTGCCAGTGATGGCCAGCAAACCAGTAATGCCGTAAATTACACAATCACAATCTTGCCCGCATCTAGTTTTGAATCTAATGATAATGACGAAGAGTTGCCAGCTCTAGGGGCATTTGGAACCATGGCTGCTATTGTTGCAGGCATTTTCGCATCTCATCGTAAAGACGAATGATTGATTAGTCTTTCAACCGTACTGGCTCGTGAACTGCATGTGTAGTGGGTAGCGTAGCACCGGCTGACTGCAAGCCCTTTGGTTTGTCTACACCTGAGCAAAGGGTCCCCCTTTAACGATGGGTGTTGCAAGGGTTTAGACCCCCCTCCTCAATCCATGTCGGCGATAAATTGAATACCAAACGATAATTGATTCGATTCAATGAACTCCAATAACCGGTTCACCGCTGCAGGAGTTTCTTTCTTAATAGCGATTGTACTTTTGGTTGTTTTCTTTGTATCAGTTGGTGATTATGAAGATGGAGATACAATAAAAGATGGTGACCTCGTTCTCTTTTTTTTACTGCAATGCTCATCAGCAATAGCCTGCCTTTCTGGTATTGTACTTCTCGCATATGCCCTCGGAAGACCAAGAGAGAAAATCAATGTGTCAATGATTATGCAAGATATTTCCAACCCGGCCATGATAAAAGTACCCTTTATCGAAAATTATGGCGACCCTAAAGCCCAAAGCTATGGGTCAATTATGTTCCTTTTGAGTGCCGGTGCCGTAATAATATCCATACTATTAGGTATAGTTTTCTTCCTTTCTTCGGCTAGTTTCGGGGGGGCCGGAGGGTACTGCAATGAATTTTGCGAAACAACAGGGAATTTAGCAATTTTTAGTTGCGTAGGTGGAATAATAATTTTCTTTGGGGGACTAATCACGGTAGCGCGACCTTGGGCGTGGTTTGGAGATCAACAAAAAGTAGCCGTTATCCGACCAAAAGCAGCCTCAATTTCTCCTAATGAATCAAATCAAGATAATTTATCTTCGTTTACGGTTGTAGAACTAAAGGAGAAACTGAAGCAGAAAGGGTTGGCGGTATCCGGCAAAAAAGAAGATTTAATCGCACGTTTAAAAACTGAGGAAGTTGCGCAAAAAAACGGGCGAGAAACAAATTCACAATTGTAGCAATTGCCAGCAGGTTTTGAAGATACCAGTGGGTTATGAGGGGCGCATAAAGTGTCCGATTTGTGATGAGATATCCACCATCTGATTGGCCTGCTGAAAGCTTATTGCATTGAAAGCAGCAAATGCCACTATTTCATTGAACAAGTTTCGAAAACTCAAGCCAAGAAACTCGATAGCCTAGGAGAATCTAACTCAGCCCCCACTTTAGTGGCTAAGACTGCAGCAGTCATGAACATCCTGTGGTCGCCAAAACAAGCAACACCCTCAGTACCCACTGCTTAGGGGGTAAGCAGAATTATTAACAATATGATCACTAGAATAGGTGATAGCAATGGATTCTACTCGTCAAGATTTGCGATTAACAACAATCGTTGTAACTTCCGTCTCTATCATTGTCTTTTTGATGGTTAGTGCTGTTGGAAATAATTCAGTGATTTTGAATGAATACTCTGCTGTACTATATTGTGCAGTAATTTGTATCGGTATACAATGGGTAGCATGGATACCTGCATCTATCGGACAAACAGAACGCTTCTATGATTTAACGGGTGGCTTAACTTATCTCACAGTAGTAGGATTCAGCCTTTGGGCAGGTTCACAGTCCGAACCTCCAAGTTTGAGAGAATTAATCGTCAGTTTACTTGTTGTCATCTGGTCTTTACGTCTGTCCAGTTTTCTTTATCTGCGTATACATCGAACTGGAAAAGATGGACGCTTTGATAAACTCAAAACATCGCCTATCCGATTTCTTGTACCATGGACTCTACAAGGATTGTGGGTTTTCCTAACAATGATAGTAGTTATTGTAATCAATAGTCAAGCAGATTCAGCACCTGCATTAGGGATATGGGACGGTATAGGATTGTCAATATGGATACTAGGATTTGGTATTGAAGCCATAGCAGATAATCAAAAAACAGTATTCAATACAGAACCTGATAATCAGGGCAAATGGATAGATAGTGGTTTGTGGTCTATACTCTAGGCATCCTAACTACTTAGGAGAAATTCTTCTATGGACTGGAATCGCCTTCTTTGGAATATCTTGCTTTACAGGTCTAGAAAGAGTTGCTTGGATATCACCCATATTCATTTATCTTCTCTTAACGAAAGTCAGTGGAATTCCCATACTCGATAAACGAGCTTTAGAAAAGTGGGGAGATGACCCAGAATATCAAAAATATAGAGATAATACTCCTGCTCTAATTCCGCGATTGAATAAAAAGTCATAATATTCTAGAAATATATTTCACATGAACAAGTTGAAAATACGGCTCAACTAGGCGACCCTATGCAAGTACCCAGTCGAAGCGAGTACTCGAGTAATTGGAGTCTTGATGAATCCTGTGTATTTCTCAATCATGGCTCGTTTGGAGCTACTCCAACAGTAATACAAGAAGAGCAACGTCGTTGGCAAACAATCATGGAGAATGAACCGGTACGGTTTTTCGAAGTAATAGCACCTAGCGCTCTTGAAACTGCTAGAGAGGCGATAGCAGATTTCGTGAATTGCGATGCTGCTGACCTTGCATTGATTGAGAACGCGACAACGGGTATAAACACAATTTTGCGTTCACTTGAATTCAGTCCTGGTGATGAAATATTGGTTCCCGACCATGCCTATCAGGCATGCAGGAATACAATTGACTATGTTGCAAAAAGATGGAAAGCAGATGTCGTAATTTGTAAGATTCCATTCCCTATTGAAAATCAGCAACAAGCGATTGATGCAATAATGTCCAAGGTTTCAGAAAAAACCGTGCTTGCTATGATTGATACAGTAACTAGCCCAACAGGATTATTGATGCCATTTGAGATATTGGTAAGAGAATTAGAATCTAGGGGTATCAATGTTTTATTGGATGGTGCACATGGAATCGGAATGATAAACCTAGACCTCGATAAATTGGGGGCCTCCTATACAACTAGCAATTGCCATAAGTGGTTATGTTCACCAAAAAGTTCAGCCTTCCTTCATGTTAGAAAAGACCTACAACACAAAATCCACCCACTTACTATCAGTCATGGGATGAATTTCCCCTTAGGCGACACAACCCGTTTTCGTCATGAGTTTGATTGGACAGGAACGCGGGACCTTTCAGCACACTGCTCTCTTCCATTGGTAATAGATGAAATGGCAAAATTGGTCGAAGGCGGATGGCCTAGCATTATCGCTAAGAATCATGAGTTGGCAATCAAAGGAAGAAATATTCTTTGTGAGCGACTAAAAATCAAAGTTCCCTGTCCAGATGACATGATAACATGTATAGCAACATTACAACTTCCACAATCAGAATTCGGAGAAACTTCATCGCATGACATAGACCCTTTACAAGAGATCATATTGGAGAAGTATGGGATTCAGGTCCCTTTTTGGTATTGGGACTCTCCTAAAGGCCGTTACATCAGAATCTCTGCGCAACTGTATAATTCTGTAGAAGAATATCACTACTTGGCAAACGCGCTTGCAATAGAATTAGGACTGTAAATAATTCAAACATCAGAATCATTCATTTCGACATTTGAAACAGGCGGTAAATCAAGAGAAGTTCTCTTGATATTGGCTCTTAGTTGAGCAAGGTCTCCATAACAAATCAAAGAATCGCGGAATCTCAATTGCATTTCAGGTTCGGGGTTCCAAATTAAATCACCAGCACGAGATAATGCGAAAACAGGCATATCGCCCTTGAAGATTTCACTAATCGGTGAACCGATTAGATGCGGGTGGTTACGCAGGTGAACCGAAAGAACGCCCTGACCAGGAATAGTCCTCAGCAAATGGTCAACATTTACTTCAGCTGAAGCCAGACTCCGACATTACATAGTCAATGATAGCGCCAGCGACATTTACTCCACTAGCTTTCTCGATGCCCTCGAGGCCAGGAGATGAATTAACCTCCAATACAAGCGGCCCATCATTCCCTTCAAGTAAATCCACACCAGCAACATTCAGACCCAGAACTCTTGCCGCACGGCATGCGACCTCAGCATATTCATCACTGATGTCCACCTTCTCAACTGATTCCATTGAGGTGATAGTTGGATCTGAATTCTCTTCCACGGGCCTTGCGCCTCATTGCAAGCAACAACTTTGCCGCCAACCACCAACGCTCGGATATCCTTTCCATGACTTTCAGCAATGTACTCTTGAATCAATACCGCTTTGCCAGTAACCAATAGATCCTTGAACCAAGTTTCGAGTCTCATGAATAGTGTGGCGCAAAAAACACACCGTGGCCTTGGGTTCCCTGAGTTACTTTGACGACAGCAGGAAGGCCACCAACCGCCTCAATAGCGCGCTCAATATCTTTCATGTCACGAACATAGGACGTCCTAGGCGTCGGGATTCTGTTACGTGCAAGAATTTGCGAAGAATGTAATTTGTCACGGCTTTGCAAGATACCTTGGCTCGTATTTGCAGTCCAAACATCCAATTGTTCCAGATGGCGCAAGACGGAGACTCCGTGCTTTGTAATCGAATGCCCGATTCTAGGAATCACAGCATCATAATCGAACTTCTTGCCCTTGGTGTAGAATCCCAATCTCTTGTTCTGCAACGAACAGATGAGAACTGCATTGGGTCCAGTACCGCGACATCCAAGTCGCGCAGTCTAGCCTCTTCGACCAAACGACGAGTACTGTACAATCGCGGGCCACGCGACAGAACAGCCAACCTAGTCGTCATGAGCATCGACGAAAGCCCCGACCTTTTTCAGTCCTTTGCCCAATTACTTACAATCGTTCGACTTCAAGTTCTGATTACCGATGGGGCGAGCCATGAGCGAGGAAGTAACCGAAGAGACAACGGTTGATTCTGAAGAGGAAGAAGTACCTGAAATGACTATCGAGGAGCGGCAAGAATGCACTCAAAAGAGCGCGCTGGAATGTCTTCATGTACCTCGGTTTGGCCGTCGTATTATTCGGCTTTGCACTATACCCCTTCATGAGTCTAACTCTACATGTCGAAGAAGGCGTAGGTTCAGTTGAAGAAAACATAACGACTAGGGCATTACCTATCCCCGGCGAAGACATCACAGATATCCCAGTTGAAATTGAAATTATAGTTCAAGCCGTACCAACTGATATCAGAAGTATAGAAGTCTTCATGATTGAGAATCCAAAAGGTTGTAATTCAGAAGACGGTTCAATTGAAAAAACATTAACCGATTTGCAAAACGGGGAATCAGAATATCCAAATAATTACCAAATCATAGAGAATCCTGTTGAATCAAAGGTTTATGATCTCGAATTTGGCGTTGACCCGGGCATTTATTGTTTGATAATAGTTTCAGACTCCCCCGGTAACAACTTTGCAGGAATCAATATTCAGTCTACAATCGATTTGTATCCAAACCAACTACCATTAGCACTTATTGGAACAGTATCTTTTCTTCTATCCATATTCGGATTTATCGGGGCTCAGAAACATGGCAAATTTGTAAAAAACCTAGTTGAGCCTAAAGCCGATACCATCGAAGATTCAGTGCTAAATCAGACAATTTCCAGTCGGGTAGCCGCAGGTCCAAGTGGACCCCCAGTGCCTGGCCCAACAGGCCCACCAGTGGCTGGACCGACAGGTCCTCCTACAGCGGGCCCGACCGGTCCTCCAACCGCACAAACAACTCCTGTTGAAACCGTTGTGGAATCGGATGTATACGAAGATCAAGGAGATGGATGGTTCTTCCGTAAACTACCAGATGGCTCTTACGACCAAACCGTATATGTCGTCGAGGAAGGACAATATGTCCCGTATGTCGAACCTAATGCCTGATATGGCCCTTAAGGGCCACATTTAGCCCCATCCTTGAAAGAGGGTGAAGGCTCCGTCAATAGTGATGAGTGAGCCGGCTTCTGACGAACTGTCCTCTCTTACTGTGGCCGAATTGAAGGTTATGTGTAAGGAGAATGGGCTTTCAGTCACTGGTCGTAAAGGCGAGTTAATCACCCGTCTAGGTGAACACCTCAATGAAGAATCCCTTTCCCTTGAAGAGGCTGAAACAGTCCCTCTACCAGTTGTTGAAGAAGAAGAAGAAATACTGGTTGCTGAAGTAATTGATGCAGAGATAATTGAAGAAACGGCAGAGAAGACTCCTTCTTTTGCTAAACCTGTTTCAGGTTCTAATACATTGTTAGACCAAGTCAAGAATCCTAAAGTCGCAGCGGTTTTACTTACAATCCTAATCGCTACAGGTGGTTGGTACTACTATGTTAACAATCAATTACAGCCGTTTACAGCTGATGATTTGCGGTATGGAGATTCAATGGAATATACTGTTTTGAATGGTGATTTAGAGGTGACCGAGGGTTTCATCGATCTAGTTCAAGACAATCTTGATGGTGATTCTGATAAGTTTTGCAGGATGCAACTGGAGTTTACTGGGAAGGGAACAACCTCTGTTACCGAAGGTGACAGTAATGAATTGTTATTCGAGTCGGATGATTCGCTTCTTGGTGCGGTTCAGGCCAAAGGTGCATATGGGCTGGATTGGTTAACGGTTGAGAAAACTCAAACCAGAAATTTCGACGACCTTTCTTTCTCGAGGTATAGATACAAACCACCTCCCTTCAACACGAATGAGTGTAGCACAATTCCAGAAGCTACTGGTGGTACTTTGAAAATTGATACCAAATCATGGACTGAGATTTCGGAGCGGGATATCATTTCGACTCAGGCTGATTGGACTATCGATTTCCCTGCGATAGACCCTCCAATATATCGTGAGGGAACGACCATGTCATTTGGGCTAGGGGGCATTCTAGGTCTTCTTGAGGAAGTTGCACCAGGTGTTGCAATCGTAATTTCGCCGGTCGAAGTTCGAGATATGATGGGTACTGAATTAATTCAAACCGGAGCCAACGGGACTCATCTTGGTTGGGAATGGAAAGTGGTTGGTCCAGACGATGTCGATGGCGAAGAGTTGTGGAAAGTGAGCATGGAGCACCGTGAGATACGCGATAATTGCTTTGGAAATGCTAGGATTACAATGTGGGTTACAGAAGACTCTCCTTGGGCAGTACGTCAGAATGTCGACGTTCATATTTCAGAGGATGGCGACAAATCAGCATGTGGAGGATTTACTGAAGCACTTGCAGATATCGTTCTTCCCGACGGGGCTTTGAAACTAAGCCTAGAGATGTCTATGAATTCAATAACACGTGGAGACAAGTTACTAGATTTGGGCCGCAGTTATTCTTCTGTGCCTAATGCTGGTGCCTATGCACCATCATCTAGCGAACTGGTAGATTGGGGCCGTACTGGAATCCATTTACCTGACAATAGTACACTAAGGTCTCACAATTTAGAGAACGCTATCGATTGTGTAACATCTGGCCATGTATCGGAAGCAGTTGCAATAAATTCTGCATTGAACAATAATGATGGATATATTTGGAGAGCAAGAGATGACCGTAGTAATCAGTCAGGTACAACACAATGGAATCTATCTTGGGTTAGTTCAGATCCTAATTCAGGATGGGTTGTAATCGATGTACTAGGACCTGCTAGTCAGGGTAATTGTGATTATGTGAAACACGGAACTCATAACGATACTGTTGCTCATAGCCGAGATGATATTCCTGCAGTTCTAAATTTGAGTATGCTTGAACAAGACTTGGTAGATTCTACAAGATTTCCAAGCCTTAGCGGAGATAGTGGCTTTTTCACATCAGCAGGACAATACCATCCAGAGACCAGATTAGGACTCTTGATTGTAACTCCTGACGGCGAGTATACCGATTGGCTGAATCGCCTAAACTCGGGCGATACTGGAGCCACTACACTGGACATGACGCGTTCTTGGGAATCATCAGGATGGGACAATTCCCTATCTTTAGCAATGGATGCAAAAACAGGCCAGGTAATAGGTTGGAACTTTATTAAAAGCCCAATGTAAGGTGAGAATATGAGTGGAAGAGGATTAGACCATCTCATCGAACAGAATGAAACCGACCTAGGTTTTCTTTCAGCATACGGTGGCGGAGAGAATCCGGCAGAACTCCTTGTTTTAATTCAGGCTGCTATTTGTGAAGGCATGTTGGTAAAAGAGGTCGTAGAAGGCGTTCAGTTCACACTGAGAAAGCAAAATCTACCTGTGGTCAACTCCGATTTAGAACGAAGAGGCTTTCTCAATCCTAATCTGAACGCAGATGGAATCGAGGTAATCATTACCGATTTCGGACCAGAACAACGCCGTTTTATCGAGCGACTGGTTGAATTCATTCATTGCGAGTAACCGCAGCTAATGCGATTGCTCCGACGGTAGCCATAATTCCCAGAGCAGGCAATCCATCTGCCTCATCATCTACTAGAATTACACTTTCAGGGCAACCATCCCCGCCCCACTCACCATCATTTAACCAGCAATCAGACCATGTCTTGTAGAAGCCTGATGAAGGAAACATTTCAGTTGAATCATTATCGTCTGCATAAGTTGCCTTAACTCTCCAATTGACATAGGTGTGGTCTTCGATTGTGATTACAGAGGTTGTAAATGTTCTTTCATCATCTGTAGATAGCATGGCTTCTTCAGGTGCTAAACAAACTCCATCATTGGTACAGATTTGTGTAATTAGACTGAATGAAGTATTGTTGTTAAATGAATCATCATTTATCGTCAACGAGATATCCCATTCTTCCAAATCATGAGTAGTTTCAGTATGTGTAATCGAGTTGAAGATGGTCTCTTCAACGACCGGCTCCACATTTACTCCCCCTTCCACATCTGCGGCAGAGGCGGTATTGATCAGTGTCAAACTAATGATGATACAAAGTATATATTTTAATTTCATAATTCCATCTCCCATAATTCATCGCCTACCCAATGAATATTCTTGAGTCCCTTACCTTTTAATTCACTGACTAGGGACTCCCCATCTTTGGTAGCCCATCCTATCGCTAGGGGTCGCTTGTGCGTCTGGTCGCGAACCCATACTAAATCTCCCTCGTCGATTCCATCATCAGCAGAATGAATTCCTGCAACCATACAATCAGCCCCCTTCATCAAGAAAGGAATCGCTCCATGGTCAACTTCGACAAATCGTTTTTCACAAGGATATGAAAGGAAACCTCTCAAAGTTAGGAATACAACACGTTGGTCATCAGGACTCATCAATTCAACCGCCAATGGGACTCTGTCTACCAAGACCATTTTCCACGGGCCATAATCTGCCATTTCTAAAAAAGCACCATCTACTGACAAATCTATGCCAAGAGCATCTTCCAAATCTTTGAGGAGTGGAGCGATGTTCTTGCGACGAACCGGCCTCCTCTTCTTGATTTGCCAGTCCCTCGCCATGTCTCATCCTATGGCCTCTGATTCTTGACCCTTCGGTTTGATGAAGTCGACACTAGTGGGGTTGCTATGGACGTATGGTGCGCAATCCGAACCTATCCTAAACACGCAGAAGAATTAGGCAATGCTATTCCTCAGGAACCAGTATTTTTCCTCAAGTCCACCTCCAGCGTGACAACATTCAATAAAATCGATACTTGTGATGGAGACGTGCATCATGAAATCGAATTAGTATTGAAGATTGGACCTGACTTAATGCCAACTGAAATGGCGTTAGGCCTCGACTTGACAAAACGTAGTGTTCAAGACCGCCTCAAAGCCAATGGCTTACCATGGGCTGAGGCTAAAGCATTCGTTGGAAGTGCCATTATTGGCGATTGGGTTGATTACGACCCTAGAGTGGAATACTCACTTTCTATAAATCAAAAAGAAGTCCAAAAAGGCTCATTGCTCGAAATGAGTTGGACCCCTAACGAATTGATAGACAAACTCTCATCTTGGGCTCCAATTAGACAAGGAGATATTTTGTTCACAGGCACTCCTGCAGGAGTTGGCCCTCTAAGGCCTGGTGACAGCCTTACCGCCTCTCTATACGTCGATGGTGAGTGTATTAACGCGCAGTCTGCTGAATGTGTATGATGCATACCCTTCAAATATGAACGGCCGGTCGCCGAATCGCTGGAGATAATAATATGGGACAGTGGCACGGAATCTCACGTCGCAAGTCAACTGGTGGACGACGCGTTCCTTCTCGAGGAAAGCGTAGTACTGAAATTTCTTCTGAGAAGCAATTTGCTCTCATTGGAGAACCAAAGCGTAAAATCTACCGTAAGACCGGTGGAAACAGCTTAGTACGTGTCCTTTCAGACAACCGTTGTACCGTTAACGGCAAAGATGGAAAGTCTTCCATTGCAACCATTACTAGTGTCATCAAGAATGACGCAAATCCAAACTACATTCGTCGTAACATCCTAACTAAGGGTGCAGTCGTAGATACCGATAAGGGACAAGTTCAGATCACTTCCCGTCCAGGGCATGATGGCGTTCTGAACGGTGTTGTCCTTTGAGTGGGTTCAAAGCCAACCACCTTCTGAGGGGTTGACATGGACCACAATCCAGACCGAATAGCAGTCTGGCCTGGCTACTTCAATGCTAGAGTCAGTAGGCGTAGCGGTCGTCGTGTTCCACGAGATTCTAGTGTCCTTAAACCGGATCTAGAAGGACTATTCATCGCATCACGCGCATTAGGTCTTAAAAAAATCAAACGCGATGAGAAAATATCTCATCCTCAACGACCTCATGGCAAAGAGGGAAGACTTTGGGTTTCAAAGAAAGGTGCCAGCGAATCTATTGGTGCATCCACTAAAGAAGAAATTCTTCAACTCATAGGCGGCCAATGGCGACAAATGCAGAAGGACCAACGCTCTGATGAAAAAGATGCACAAACACGCGGACCTAAGGTCGGTGACAAGCGCGCACGCTCTCAAAGAAAAGGCTCAAACAAAGCAAAGGCTGCACAAGCTCGCGCTCAACGAAGCCAGAAGTCAAAACGTCGTCGTTAATCGTACACTGCCAAATAATCGGCTTTCCATATCGTAGGCACAATGCCAGTAATATTATTGTATTTGACAAATATTTCTAATAGCCCCCGGCCAAATTAACAGACATGAACCGAAGTACTCTAACAATTGGAAGTTTGCTTGTTTGCCTGATATTGACCCTTTCCTCGTTCACAGGGGTTACCAATGAATCTACTGAATCTTCAACAGATTTAGATGAAAATAATAAATCTGAAACCATCAGTGGTTTAGGTGGATTTACCTGGTTCGAATCTTCAACGCTCGACAGCACAGATAACGTCGGCTATGAATCCTCATTAGCGATTGATTCCAATGATAACCTGCACGTGACATACTATGACGACACCAATGATAATCTTGAGTACATGACCTATGATGGCTCTTCTTGGAGCACGCCGGTCTCAATCGACAGCACAGATATCGTCGGCTCGCATTCTTCATTAGCGATTGATTCGAATGATAACCTGCACGTGACCTATCTTGACTCCACCAATGGCAATCTTGAGTACATGACCTATGATGGCTCTTCTTGGAGCACTCCGGTCTCCATCGACAGCACAGATAACGTCGGCTGGCAGTCCTCATTAGCGATTGATTCCAATGATAACCTGCACGTGACCTATCTTGACTGGACCAATCACAATCTTGAGTACATGACCTATGATGGCTCTTCATGGAGCACACCGGTCTCGCTCGACAGCACAGATAACGTCGGCAGTGAATCCTCATTAGCGATTGATTCCAATGATAACCTGCACGTGACCTATCTTGACTGCACCAATGACAATCTTGAGTACATGACCTATGATGGCTCTTCTTGGAGCACACCGGTCTCGCTCGACAGCACAGATAACGTCGGCTAGGAATCCTCATTAGCGATTGATTCCAATGATAACCTGCACGTGACCTATCTTGACGACACCAATGAGAATCTTGAGTACATGACCTATGATGGCTCTTCTTGGAGCACACCGGTCTCACTCGACAGCACAGGTAACGTCGGCGCGGATTCCTCATTGGCGATTGATTCCAATGATAACCTGCACGTGACCTATGTTGAAGGTGACTGGCACCGATCTACACTCTTGCGTACACGACCCATGATGGCTCTTCTTGGAGCGACACCGGTCTCACTCGACAGCACAGGTAACGGCGGCCTGGGACTCCTCATTAGCGATTGATTCGAATGATGACCTGCACGTGACCTACTCTTGACCTACACCAATGACAATCTTGAGTATGGTAGCGATAATTCAGGTGGAAATGATGCAGACAACGACGGAGTCAGCAACGAAGAAGACCCTTGTCCATACAATTACGGAACCAGTACCGAAGACCGCGAAGGTTGCATCGACACTGACGGTGACGGATGGTCGGACTTGGGCGATGATTTCCACAACAAGGCCACTCAATGGAATGACTCAGATGGTGATGGCTTAGGAGACAACTGGGGTAACACTTCATGGAACGGCACACGTGAAGCGCATTGGCCAGGTCAGTGGGTCGCTAACGCTTACAACCCAGACGCAAGCCCATACGACTTTGACAATGATGGTTTTGAAGATGAATCTATTACAGGTGCAGAAGAAGGCTCTGTAGGATTTGATGATTGTCCATTCATTTATGGATTAAGTGAAGAAGATCGTGTAGGATGCATAGATTCAGACGGTGACGGTTGGAGTAATACAGGCGATGATTTCCCTGGCGCTTCCACCCAATGGTCAGATAATGACGGAGATGGCTATGGCGACAACAGTAACGGCCAGTTCCCCGATTCATGTACTAGTTTGGCAGGAGATAGTTGGGAAGATGTCTTTGGTTGCTATGATGGTGACGGAGATGGTTGGAGCAATCTCTCAGATGTAGACGACTCTGATGCATCAGAATCAGAAGACTCTGATGGCGATGGCTATGGCGACAACGAAGCAGACGAATTCCCTTACGATTCCACACAATGGAATGATACCGATGATGATGGCTATGGCGACAATGCATCAGGAAATAACCCAGATGCATTCCCTAGCGATGAACATGAGTGGGACGACTCAGATTCAGATGGATATGGCGATAACGAAGCAGACGTATTCCCTTACGATTCCACACAATGGAATGATACCGATGATGATGGCTATGGCGACAATGCATCAGGAAATAACCCAGATGCATTCCCAAATAACTTCGATGAATGGGAAGATTCTGATGACGATGGATATGGAGATAACAACGCAGATGACGTAGGAGACAGTTTCCCCTACGATTCCACTCAATGGAACGATACCGATAATGATGGCTATGGCGACAATGCATCAGGAAATAATCCAGACGCATTCCCAAATAATGATGAGGAATGGGAAGACACCGATTCTGATGGTTTTGGAGATAATAATGAAGATACTTGCCCATATACAGCAGGGGCTAATATGACATTTGGAGAATTCATGGGTTGCCCTGATACTGATGGCGATGGTTATGCAGACCTTGAGGATGCATTTGACAATGACGACTCTCAGTGGGATGATGAAGATGGCGATGGTTATGGTGATAGTGCAACAGGTACAACGCCTGATTCTTGTAGTAACGAATACGGTACATCGACTAAATCTGCAGATTATAACATGTCATCAAACGAATATGAGAATGGAACCTCATACGGTTGTCCTGACAGCGATAGTGATGGGTATGACGACTATACAGACCCATGCCCTTACTCTTATGGAAATAGCTGGGTAGATTCCTTTGCATGTCCCGATTCAGACCAAGATGGAATCAGTGACCTTTCCGACCCATATCCAAACATTGCAACTTCTGATATAGAAGACTGGGATGGAGATGGCTACTTAGATAACGCTGCTGACGATGCCGATAACGCCGATGCTTTCGATTATGACAGCACACAGTGGAACGATTCTGATTTAGATGGCTATGGAGACAATCCAAACGGTACGTACCCAGATGCTTTCACTAACGATAATTCACAATGGGCCGATAATGATGGCGATGGCTATGGCGATAACGAATTCGGCAACAATAGTGATGCGTGTATTTATTCCAACGGTAATTCAACTACCGACAGATATGGCTGTGCCGACTCTGATGGTGACGGATATTCCAATCCTGATGGAGATTGGGCCGTCTATGATGGGGCAGATGCTTTCATCACCGACAAAACACAGTGGTCAGATTATGATGAGGATGGCTATGGGGATAATTCTGGAGGATCAACACCTGATTATTGTGTAAATTCATTTGGAGAGTCCACTATGTCTGCCAATTACGATTCCTCGGACAACACTTGGTCTAATGTGACCAAATATGGCTGCTATGATGGAGATGGTGATGGCTATGATGACAATACCGACCCTTGTCCATATTCGTACGGTAATAGTTGGTTCGACCAATTGGGTTGCCTTGATACCGACCAAGATGGTATTAGCGACTCTAATGACCCATATCCAAATTCAGCAACTTCTGATACCGAAGATTGGGATGGAGATGGCTACTTAGATCACGCTGCCGACCCGGCCGATAACGTCGATGCCTTCGATGAAGACAACTCACAATGGGCAGACAATGATGACGATGGCTATGGTGATAATCCGAACGGCACAGAAGCGGATGCTTTCCCTAGTGATTCTAGTCAATGGGCAGATACAGATGGTGATGGCTATGGCGATGAGTACGATGGAACAAACCCTGATGAATGTATATTCTCCTCTGGTAATTCAACCGAAGACCGTTATGGCTGTACAGACTCTGACGGTGATGGTTATTCGAACCCTGATGGTGAATGGGGTATTTATGATGGAGCTGATGCTTTCATCAGTGAGATAACGCAATGGGAAGATGTAGATGGTGATGGCTATGGGGACAACTCCGACGGTCTAAATCCTGATAGTTGCAACTATAATTATGGAGAATCAACCCTTTATGCTAGTTACAATGGTTCAACCGGTGAGTGGAGTAACGTCACTGAATATGGATGCCCTGATGAGGACGGAGACGGATATAGCGACTATTCCGACCCGTGCCCATATTCATTTGGCAATAGTTGGTATGACCAATTAGCATGTCCAGATTCTGACCAAGATGGAATTAGTAACATCAATGACCCTTATCCTAATACTGCAACTTCTAATGTAGAGGATTGGGATGATGATGGTTATACAGACCACGCTTTTAATCAAACTCTGAATGTAGATATTTTCGATTATGATGGCACACAGTGGGCTGATTCAGACGGTGATAGTTATGGAGACAACCCGAACGGTACCAATCCCGATATGTTCCCTAACGATGCATCTCAGTGGCAAGACTCAGATGGTGATGGCTTTGGAGATGATAGTAACGGGTTACAAGGTGACTATTGTCCATTCACACTAGGAAACAGCACAATGCCTTACTTCGGCTGTGAGGATTCTGATGGAGACCAATGGGCAGATAATTACGATGACTTTGAATCTGACCCGACACAATG
>CASICT010000019.1 GCA_949373265.1 Candidatus Poseidoniaceae archaeon
CGTAATGCAATCCAAGCACAAATCAGAGATTTGATTGGTCAGGCAAAAGCCCAGAGAGGGAGCAAAGATGAAAAGACCTCAGCATCTTTTGAATTCAACAAACTCACGAGTGAAGTTAACAATATGGAAAAGATATTTGAGACTCAAGGTGGAATGTCACCCAAGAAGGAAAAAGAAACGATGGAGAAGATCAAAAACATGCGTCGCCGCATGAAAGAGTTGGAACCAGAGGTTACAAAATTACAACTCATTAAGGTCGATTTATCCAATAGGGATGAAGCGATTGCAACCCTTAAGGCTGAAGCAGATGCATCTCACAAGATGTTCGTCGAATGTTTAGAGCGTGCAAAGGGAATGAGTAAAGAATTAGATGAACTATTCTCACACAGAGACTTCCTGAAAGGAGAAGGTGATAGATTCCACAAAGAGTTTGTCGCTTGTAAGGAAAGAGCAGATGAAGTTCATTCCAAGATTACTGAACTGATGAAGGAAGTTAACGATGCTAGAGGTAAACTCAAGATGGCTCGTGAAGAGAGGGAATCATGGATTTCAGACCATAACGCATTAGTTTCCAAGGAAATGAAAACCGGCGCTGAAGACTCTAAGATTGCAGATTCGATGGTCGAGCACCTGCTTGATGCGGGAAATCTGACATTCGGTGGGACTATGTCTGGCGATAGAGCAGGATTAGGCGTCAAGAAGGGCCGTTCTAACAAGAAAAAGAGCATGCGCCGTGTTGACATGACCTCTTCTCGTGGAAGGAAGTGAGATTCTGTATGGTGTCATTATGGCCGGAGGCCGTGGCACTCGCTTAATGCCATTGACTGCGAAAAGGCCTAAGCCAATGGTGCCAGTTCTAGGCCGTCCAGTTATCGATTATGTGAAAGATGCAATGGTTGCTGCGGGATTGTCAGAAATTATTGTTACAACCGGCTATCAAGGAGAACAATTGATTGAACATGTATCAACTTGGGATATTTCTAGCCGTGTTAATCAAGAGGATTCACCAATGGGAACTGCAGGTAGTGTTAGATTGTTATCTGATGAATTGCAAGAAACCTTTGTGGTAGGTTCTGGAGACTCAGTTGCTTCATTTGACATTGCAGACCTCCTCGAATCTCATCGCAAATCAGGCGCTAAAGTAACTATGGCTTTATGGCATGTTGAGGACCCGACCGAATTCGGAATAGTTGGCTTATCGAAAGAAAACCAGGGAACTATAGACTCGGAATTAACTGAAGGATATATTTCAAGATTCAAAGAAAAGCCATCTCCTGATGAGGCATTTTCAAATTTAATAAATGCAGGTCTATACATAATTGAGCCTGAGGTTATGGAGTTGATACCACAAGGTGAGAAATATGATTTCTCAAAACAATTGTTTCCGGATGTTCTTTCTCGTGGTTGGCCAATGTATGCGAAGACCGTAAATGGAATCTGGTTCGATGTCGGCCATCCCTTTGAATTACATAATGCCCAAATGGCTTTGATCGCAGGCAGGGATAATCTTCCATTCCCTATGCCTGCTGGTGAGGTTTTACCCGATGGCTCATTCATCAGTAAATCAGCTTCAGTTAGCGGCTATGTCGAGAAATCAATCATCCTTGAAGGCGCATCTGTTAACGGAGCAGTAGTAAATTCTGTAGTCATGTCAAACTCGAGAATTAATGGCGTTTCCGAATCATCAATTGTAGGTGAAAACTCGGTAATCGATTCCAGAATTCAAAATTGTGTAATAGGTGATGGAGTTCACATAAAAATCGATCTTCAAGGTGAAAGACGCTAGTCTATCTTGAACTCTTGTTGGCCTCAGATTCTTATACCGCTTGTTTAAGGCGGTGACATGGCCAGTGGGGATTCTGGAGAGCCGGTTCGAAGTTACGACCGTTCTTGGGGTGAAATTGAAGAAATGCTTGAGAAAGCAATCGCTCGTAGAGAACAGTGGAAAAAATGGTTTGAGCAATGTCGCCGAGATGGCGACCGTGATGGCATGAAAGAAGCCGCAAGAAACCACAAAGCGTTAGACGGAGTAATAAAAACTCTACAATGGACGCTAGGTGAAGAGGGTGTTGAACACCCACTTGATTGACAATCCTCATCATCTATCGCTATTCAGCGGTAAATATGGGAGTACACCATGTGTCATGGCAATCTACAGCCAGCGGTCTTGAAGATGAGTACATCCATGCCGCAGCAATAGCTTGGTTAGTAGGGGATGAAGATGTTGTTGAAATCGAGAGAATGGACTCATACCATGGCTCCCCCATCCATTTGATTAAGGCTGAATTGAAGCGCCGTGGCCCTGCAACTAGGTCCCTTTCATTACTCGGCTCTGATGTTCTAGAGCACATCAAAAATGAACTTGAATTAAGAATGGATGAGCATAATGTAATCCATATTCGTTTAGATTTACTTGACCTTCTTGCTGGTAAATTAACTCTGACCACACCCGGAACTAGGGCGACGGTCAAAGGTAAAGCCAAATTAGAGGTTTATCCAGGTAATGAGCCAATCGATGTCGCAATGTCGACTTTGAATGAAGCAATTAGCAATTCAAGAGTTAGGTCTCCCTAAAAACAGTGGTACTGCACAAGGAATTATATCCTGATGCCGCTGACATTGAATTGGAGATAACCATGACTCACGTAGTAACTTCCACCTGTGTTGACCATAAATACCAAGAGTGCGTTGCCGTTTGTCCTGTGGATGCATTCCGTGAAGCAGCAACATACCTAGTAATCGATCCAGACGAGTGTATCGACTGCGGTGCATGCGTACCAGAATGTCCAGTGGATGCTATATTTGCGGACACTGATGTCCCTGACGAAGAAGAAGCATGGGTTGAAAGAAACGAGGAAGAATCGCAAGATGCTGAAATCGCAACAGGTGATACTCCAGTTCTTGCAGATTAATCTTCACGGTTAACTACATACTTTCATGAGGGGAACGCTCCCCGCTAGGTTTGATTGAGATGAGTAATACTGACATTACCAAGTCCCTGCGTCATGCGGATGATTTACTAAAACGTGGATTTGCCTCCATGCTCCAAGGTGGAGTCATAATGGATGTAGTAACTCCTGACCAAGCCGCTATAGCAGAAGCAGCAGGCGCAGTTTCTGTAATGGCTCTGGAGAGAGTTCCTGCAGATATTCGCAAGATGGGTGGAGTTGCCCGTACTTCTCACCCTGACATGATAAAAGGAATAATCGAGTGTACTTCAATACCAGTTATGGCTAAATCAAGAATTGGACATGAAGCCGAATCTCAGGTACTGCAGGCATTAGGCGTTGACATGGTTGATGAATCAGAAGTTCTAACTCCAGCAGACCCTTATTTTCATATCAACAAAAATGCTCATGACATTCCATTTGTTTGTGGTGCAACAGGTCTAGGTGAGGCTGTACGTCGTATTTACGAAGGTGCAGCTATGATTCGTACCAAAGGAGAAGCCGGAACAGGAAATGTAGTGGCTGCAGTAACTCATGCCAGATTAATCGACCAAGAGATCAGACAAGTGCAGACTCTCGATGATGACGGATTAGATGTGGCTGCTAGACATATTATGAGCCGATACAGTGTACTTGCTGATTCTAGTGAGTTGCCTGGAATCTCAAACATAACTCCATTTGGCGCAATCGATGATGAAATGCACGGAAGCATCCGTGACATTCTAGTCGAAGTTGCCGAAATCGGCCGTTTGCCAGTGGTCACTTTCTGTGCTGGCGGTATTGCAACACCAGCAGATGCATCACTGATGATGCAGATGGGTGTTGATGGAATATTCGTTGGTTCTGGTATCTTCAAATCAGAGGACCCAGAGACTATGGCTGATGCAATCGTTCTAGCAACTGCCCACTTTGATGACCCTGAAAAGGTCGCTGAAGCGATGGGCATGATGGTTGGTGAAGCAATGCGTGGAGACGAGTTAGAGACTCTCGAAGTTCGTCTTGACCAACGTGGTTGGTAATATTACCACCCCGTAGGGGTGTAATGGGCCAATGTATTGCCTTCATATATCCCATGTTTGTCCGATGCTTGCAAGTGGGGTAGCCCCCGCAATCTGAGAGTTGATTCGAATGGCAGCAAAGAAGTTGAGTGCAAAGGCACGTGTAGCAGCACGTAAGCAAAGAGATAAGTGGAAGAATAAGAGATGGTTCACAATACGTGCACCTCGCCATCCATGGCACTTCAAGCCCATCGGAGAAACCCTCGGAGAATCAGATGAACATATCATGGGTCGAATTTATGAAATGACCCAGCAAGAATTTAGTGGAGATTTCACAAAAATGCACGTCATTTTGCGCTTCAGCGTGACTGATGTTGTAGGACAAGATGCTCTGACCACTTTCGTAGGTCATTCCCATCAATCCGACCATACACGCCGACAAATCCGCCGATACCGTGGTAAAATCGATGACGTAGTCGATGTAGTTACAACTGACGGATACCTTGTCCGTTTGAAGCCACTAATGATCACTGAGCGCCGTTGCCAGACATCCGTCAAGCAAGCAATGCGTGCTAAGTCTGCAGAAATCATCCGTGCATGTGCAGCTAAATCTAACTATTCTAAATTACAAGAAGCAATGCTTGGAGGAGATTTGGAAACAGATATCCGCAATGCAGTCAAGACCATTTACCCATGTCGCAATGTGGTTATCCGCAGGAGCCAGTTATTACAAGCAGGTGTAGTTACTGAAAAAGGACCAACTCTCGATGAAATTCATTCTGAAGAATCTCGTCAGGAAGCAGAACTCAAGGCTAAGAAGGCTGCAGCACTTGCTGAAGCCGGCGAAGAGGTAGAGGATGCACCAGTTGAAGGAGACCTTCTAGCAGCAGCAGCAGCAATGGAATCTATCTCTGAGAAAGAAGAAGTCGCTCCAGCGGCATCTAAGGAATCAGCGGATAAGCCAGTTGTTGAAGAAGCAGCGGCAGAACCAGTAGCAGATGCTTCTGGTGATTCTGAAGCTAGTTTGATGAAACTAAAGAAAGATGAGTTAGTCGATAAGGCTAAGGCAGCAGGAGTAGCAACTTCTGGTACCAAAGCAGATATTGTCGCTCGTCTACTTGAGTGAGTTGAGCCATGATGCGCCTTGGTCTCATCGGCGGTACGGCGATGAACAGCCTGGCCGCTGATGTGATTGAAACTTCTAGGATAGATCAAATCGTAGCACAGACCAGATTCGGGGAAGTCCCCTTGACTTGTGTCCAAAGCGGTGTTCACGAATTGATATTCTTAGAGAGACATCATGGAAAGGGTACAACTCCTCCTCATAATATCAATCATCGAGCTAATATTGAAGCTATGGCAGGGGCTGGGGTAGATGCAATACTCGGAGTCTGCTCAGTAGGAACAATTCCTAAAGACTTCCCTCCGGGTTCGGTTGGCTATGCTACACAATATCTTGATTTTACAGGAGTGACAATGTCATTTCATGATGATGATGCTCAGTTTACTTCGATGACCACACCTTTTGATTTACAGATGAATTCAAAACTTGATTCTGTATTATCTTCACTACAACCAGGCATTTCTCTTAAGAGAACTTATTGGCTTGCTCAAGGTCCTCAATTTGAAACTGCAGCAGAAATTGATGCAATTGAAAAGTTAGGTGGAGAAGTAGTAGGGATGACAATGCCGCGTGAATGCAAACTAGCAGCGGAAATAGGCATACCTTATGCTGCGATTGTAGTTGCTAGTAATTGGGCAGCAGGACGAGAACCGGGTGACTCAAGCAAAGATTTAGATCACCAAGAAGTATCTTCTACAGCGGAATCAAGACTTGGTCCCGTCATAGATTGCATCAAAGCATTCACGCAATAACTAATCCTCGTGTGCTTAACCCATGAACATGGGCCGAAGTGTCGAAGAATGGCTAGATAGTACAGATGGCGATGAATGGAGCCAAATGATGCGCAAAGTTGCCGCATTCCATCATAAACATGATTTTGCAGGTAATAATGGTCATGATATGGGCTATCGAATCGCATTGACAGTTGAGGAATTGGGTGAATTTGCTGCAGCGATTACCAAAGGCAAACCAATTGAAGAATGTGCTGAAGAAATGGCAGATATTATGATACTCTTAATGGGGCATTCATTGGCTATGAAAATAGACTTAAAGGCTGCTTTCGAAGCCAAGTATGAACGTATAATGCAAAGAAAATCCAGGCAAGGGCGGCTTGGTCTACGTGTTACTGAGTATACTGGTGAGTGAAATGAACGCGAAGCGATTGTATTTTTCTTCGCTTCTAGTGATAATTGTTGTAGCAATAGCTTATGGCCCAATATCTCAGCCACAAAACTATCACGAATTTGCCGATGATAGAGAATTTATGGGAATACCAAATGCACTAGACGTAATGTCTAATTTAGCAATTATATTTCCTGGACTTATTGGATTAGCATTCGTACACGAAAGAAGAACTAATCCTAGGGTTTCTGATGATGAAACCAGTATTCACATCACCTTATTTTCAGGTATGATTCTTACATTTGCTGGTTCAGTTTGGTTTCACCTTGACCCAAATGACTCGACAATGCTATGGGACCGACTTGGGATGTCTATCGTTATAGGTTCATGCATTTCATTACTAATTAACGACCTTTGGGATAGAGAATTAGCAGTTAGGGCACATATTCCAATTGTTCTTGCAAGCATAGTTTCAGTGCTATGTTGGCCTGTTTTTGATGATTTACGAATTTATTTTATCGTAAAGCATCATCCATTCATTCTATTTCCAATACTACTATTTTTTGGCAGCAGGTTATATGATAAAATCTCAGGATATTACTGGGGATTGTCAATGTTCATACTTGCAACATTCTTCGAGTTTACTGATGAAGCAATATTTCAGGCAACTGGATTCATCAGTGGCCACACTATGAAACATATTGCGGCAGGTATTGGCTTGTGGTTCATCATGAAAATGATAAGGGACAGAGAACAAATTCTACAGGAAGAAGAGTAATCAGATTGTTTGTAGTCTATTAATCACAGATCCAATCCATTCTTCTGCATCATCCTCATAGTCAACATCACAGTCAACCCTATCATAAATTCTCGTTCCACCTTTCTGTTCAAGGATGCGATCCCACTCTTTTCCAGCCTCACAAAATAAGTCGAAAGCAGTATCACCTAATGCTAGGATAGAATAACTCATATTTGCAAGGTCATTATCACCTAGGTTTTCAGTATATTCAAACAAATCCATTGCATTATCCGGCTGCTCTCCATCTCCCCATGTGCTGCAAACAATCAGTAGGCGGGAATATGACAACATGTCTTCTGAATCAATTTCTTCCATTCCGAAACTTTGGGCATCAATCCCTGCATCATTTGCAGCCTTGCAGACGTCCATAGACAACAATTCTGAATTACCTGTCTCCGTTCCATACAGCACAATTAGTTTTTCATTATTTTCCATAATATTAGCCCAGTATCACTCTTGATATTACTCTGGTATGTAGGATAGTACTTATTTTTTAGGGTGGCCTAAATCCTTAAGCCTTATGTGATTATTATATCTGGACAAATCATGCCTCACTGTGTTTCTATTACCAAAGCCGGTTCACCTTCAGTCCTAAAGGTTGTACAGATGGACATGCCAACTCCAAACGAAGATCAAGTTTGTATTGAAGTTCACTTTGCTGGAATAAATTTTGCTGATACTTTAATGAGACTTGGTTTATACCAACCGAGACCTGAATATCCATTTACTCCCGGTTACGAATTTAGTGGAATAATCCATTCGTTAGGTTCGAGCACTTCAAATTTTGAAGTTGGTCAAAGAGTAGTAGCCGCAGTTCCGACGGGGGGCCAATCCAGTCACGTTTGTGTAAATGTGTCACGTGTAATACCGATTCCAGACAAAATGGGCCTTGATGCAGCAGCAGCAATGCCGGTTACCTATCTTACAGCTCATCATATGCTACACTACTTAGGTCACTTAAAGCAAGGTGAGACTGTACTAATTCATGGTGGCGCTGGCGGAGTAGGAACTGCGGCTTTACAAATCTGCCAATGGGCTGGTATAGACACTGTATGGGCTACTGCCTCAGGCCGAAAATCTAGCATAATTGAATCGTTCAACGGAATCGCGATAGATCGCCATAACCAAGACTTCGTATCAATTATCAAAAATGCAACAGATGGCAGAGGAGTAGATCATATTCTTGACCCAATAGGGGGGGACAATCTAAGACGAAGTTTATCGGTGCTTGCAGAAGGTGGACGGTTGTACACTTACGGAATGTCTGCAGCAGCACCATCTAGCAAGCGCTCTTTGCTAAAATCATTCTTGGCTTGGAGAAAGACTCCAAAATTCGACCCCTTGCGACTAATGACAAAAAATCGTGGTGTATTCGGAGTTCATATGGGTACTTGGAAAGATGAAGAGGCAATGTCGGAACAGTTGTTCAGAATAATGGAAGGTATTGAATTAGGAGTGCTTAATCCAGTGATAGATTCCATTTTTGATGCTGAAGATGTTGCACAAGCTCACCAATACATTCACGATGCGAAAAATATTGGTAAAGTGT
>CASICT010000020.1 GCA_949373265.1 Candidatus Poseidoniaceae archaeon
ATTCTGGTGGTTCAACTTATGAAACACTGAGCTATGTTAGCGTTAACGAAGGGGATACGGTGATTTGAATGCAAGAAAGTAGATTCAAAGATGACGAACTAGGTTCAATCGGAAATCGGCGCAATGATTGTTTTCATTGCTCTAATTCTAGTGGCTGCGGTTGCTTCTGCAGTTATTATCCAGACTGGAGAAAAGTTTACAACAGAAATGCTCAGCAAAGCGGTGATGACACTCAGAGAGAAATCAGCGGTAAAATCACAATTAACAGTGTGTTTATAGTTAGCAATGACCTTATTCGATTTTACATCGAGTCTGCCCCTGGTAGCGGAGTATTAGCTGCCAATGATATCGCAATTCAGATAACTTGTGATAACCAAGACTCCGATGGCGACGGCACTCTCAACAACGGTGCGAATGATGGATACCAATTCATTGCACAGTTCGCAAGCGATGCTGATGGAAACGCTGAAGTCAACGAAATCTATCAGATGTCTAATCCTAATGACGTTGGAGCAGCAGGAACAGAAATTGTTTCATTACTACCTGGTGAGAATTACATGATTGACATTGTCATAAACACTAACCCTACCACTGCAGGCGCTGATTGTGATATTGGCGAGCTTGGTGTCAACGGCGAACTTACCACCTACATTCACGTGCAAGTGTGGCGGTTCAAGTTATGAAACACTATACATTTCATCAACAGCCCCGGGGACTGCATTAATCTGATTAAATGGCCTACACCTATTTCTATCATTTCGATAGATATGCGTGTTAGTCATGGCTTGGAGGATAAAAAATGGCATGGCCATTTAGCAGTAACACGAGTCCTAGTAGTGGACCAAGCGATCTTACTGAGGAGCGCTTGCGAGTAATGGCAAATATTGCCATTGAGCAAGTGCCTATGCCCGAAGAAGGCATCCTTACGGAAGAAGACGCTTGGACTATTGCACCAGGACCAACTCGTGCTAGGCTCAACAGTACAGGTTCTTTGCCAACGGCAGCTCCGGCTACCCCAACAACGGCAAACGTTCAGGCGAGCATTGACACATCTGGTTTAGAAAGGCTAATTTCAAGCCGGCTAGATATGGTTGAAGATGTTCTGAGAATGGTTGAGACCAGACTTGAGGATGGAACACAAAGGATTGTTTCAGAATCAGGTGAAAGTAGTGAACTTGAACTGACGGGAGGCGAAACTATCGTCACCTCATCGGGCGAGATCATTACGAGTTCTCACACAGGGCGCCTAAAACCAGATGATGCCGCACCTCTACTAGAGTTGTACGAAGCACAAGCATTGGCATCTAATCCATTCCTAATCGCTCCGGCGCATTTAGGTGATGGTGCAGATGGAACGGTCGGAGCCCCGACCGTAGCAGCACTTCTACTTGACAATCTGTCTGGCATGGCAGCAGTCTCCTTCACTCAGAAGGCGATGAGTTCTGGTATGCTATCTTCAGATGAAGGAAAGCAGGTGTTAGCAATTGTCCAAATGGCATCTCCAGGTGATACTGAGAGTGCTTTAGAGGACCACTTGCAGCACAGAGAATTGTTGACATTCTCGGCGCTAATCTCGAATTGGAGAAGAGCACGAGCACTCAGAGGTGAAGAGTGAATGGGCAGCGTAGCAGTTGGAGCGATGGTTGTAGGAACTTCCATGCTTGTAGTTTTCGCATTAGCGATGGCCACACTCGAATCGCAAGTGGATGATTCCCTTGCTGAAATCGAAGCAACTGCTGAGCCCATTTCGCTTTTCACAATTGAGGACGCGACTAACGTTGAAGGAGCAGTGGTTGATTATACAATCAATCAAGGCGGAACAGGCTATTCATCTACTCCGGGGAATTCTACCCTGGTTGAAGTAAATGGTAGTGTAGGAACCTTCAGCGCAGAACTAGTGATCTCCGGTGGTATCGTTACTGGATTAAATATCAGTAATCACGGAACATCATATCTCTACAATCCCTCCACATACTTCTTGGAGGTCACTGGTTCTAACGTTGGCACTAACTTGAATATTACTGCAGTTATTGGCAACATTGTATATCTTAACCTCACCAATGATGGAAGTACTGACATTCAGACAGGTTTGTCTTGGGTGTTTTCTGATGGCGGGTCTCCAATAGACCTTTCAGATCGCAACGGTACAATCAACGGCGCTCAATCGGATATTATATTCCCTGGTGAGAAATATCAATTTCATTATGACAGTGGTTCTCAGGCCAAGATTAGCCGTATTGCTGTTACAATCGATGGTGTGACAAAAGCGACAACTGTTGCTTGAGGTGATTTTATGGCAGACGGTGGAACCAGTACAATGATTTTACTAGTAACCTCGCTATTGCTTAGTGGCGGAGCCTCGGTAGTCTTACTCCAATCATGGGGAGATGTTGCCAAAGCGAGTGGCGATAATGCCTCTGGCCGTCTTGCAGATGCTGAAACAGATGTTTCATTCAGTGGCGACCGTAGTAATACCATCTTAGATACATCAGGAGCTGACCAAGAAATCACCTTGTATTTCCAAAATTCTGGAGTCAGACCTATCGACAAATCCTCCTTTTCAATTTTCGTTGATGGTAATACCATCTGCAGCAGCCGGAGCAGCAACCTTGTACCCACCAAACGGGGTCTGGGCGTCGGATTATGTTCTTGAAGTTACAGTTACAGATCCTGAGTTCCAGTTATTCCGACTCAAGATAATACTCTAGCAACCGTAACCATAGTAGTTCAGTCTACAGTTCAGTAGACGGAGCCAAGGGAACTGATTCAGAAACCGCCGAGGTGAGATTGAGTGTTTGATGGACCCACCAAAACCCGTAGAAGATGGCTATGAGTTCACTCTCGAGCAAGACAGTTTGTCCAATGCCATGGGAGCAAGACTACCCAACCGCAGTCTTGTGGATGCTACAAGGGGAAGTAGGAAGTCAGGCAAATCCCTAGTCAGCCAAAGATTGGTTTACGGACTACTCGAGAACGGCTCAAAACTTCTTAGTCATCACCACTGAACTTAACAACTCGTGGCTGGATCGAGCAGATGGAGTCTGTCGGCTACCCAGTGACAGAACACATCGCTAGCGGTAGGCTCCTAATTTTCTCTAGATTTGGAGTAATTGCCGATTCCAAAGAAGACGTTGACATATTCGATGTACTTGATTCAGATGCGGTTGAAAAAGCAGACGTTGTTGTTGTTGATTCGGCTTCGTCCTTGATGCCTACCGAACACGACTCTCATACACAAGTTGCAGTATTACAAAAACTACGAAAAATATGCAGCGAATCACGCTCCTTACTACTTACAGTAGACCCTGATGAAATGGATAGTAAACTCCTACACAAATTGCGTTCGAGTTGTGAAGTCTTACTCGATATGCGGGCAGGATTTGTCGGTGGCGAAATCAAGAGAACGATTGTAGTGACTAGATTCCTACGTGCAGCAGGCCCCGTACAGGCCAGTGTAGGATGGCGTGTTGAGCCATACATGGGCTTCATTGTAGATATCACGGCGGTGAGCTGATATGGATGATGAAGACCTCAAATTCCAACGTGGTGACCTTGAATCCGTAATGGCGGCTCATCCTCACGTAGCACTATGGGTCAAGGATTTCGAAGCAGAATATGGGTCACGTCCATACTACTACGGCCCGCTAGACCGGGATGCACGAAAAATCCAGCCAATGAACTTGATTTACATTACTAAGGAACCTATTTTTGTTCATATGTACCGTCCAGTTTCAACAGATGGCTCCCAAGGTCAAACCTTGTGGTTTGGTCTTGAACCCCAATTGACTGATGAAGAAGAGAACATCAGAAGAAATCTGATTGAAGTTTTACTTCAAGAAGCACCAAGCGCTCCTACCTTTACAACAGATGATGAGTTTGAAAACATCTTATCTGGAATGATTGACCGTTATACTATTCTTGATTCTGAGGCTAGAAATGCTGCACGACGTCAAGGTAGAGTCTGGGAAGTTCTTGGGCTGGATGATAAGAGAATTATCGTTACCAAAGAGCAACGCCAAAGATTGCGTTATATCATTATTAGAGATTTAATTCGTAACGGTCCACTGGAGCCTCTTCTCTCGGATGAAATGCTTGAAGATATTCACTCAGTGGGTCTAAAGCACGTACATATGGATCACAAAGTTTTCGGAATGGTAACTTCGAATATTAGATTCCGTGAAAGGGACTTGCTAGCACGTTATCTGCGTGCAATGTCAGAACGTATCGGTCGTCCTGTATCCGATAATAAACCGATTATCGATGGGGCATTGCTCGATGGTTCTCGTATTAACATCATATTCTCAGATGACGTATCTATGCTTGGCCCGTCATTTACAATTAGGAAATTCGCAGAAGAGACAATATCTATTACACAATTGATTCAATGGGGTACGATGAGTTCTCAAGTAGCAGCATACATCTGGATTTGTTTGGAGTATGGAATGTCTGTAATGGTAAGTGGTGAGACTGCTTCTGGAAAAACAACAACTCTGAATGCAATTTTACCTTTCATCGACCACAATGTAAAAATCTACTCTGCAGAAGATACTCCGGAAGTAAAGGTACGTCACAAAATATGGCAGCGATTGGTAACTCGTGAATCAAAGAATGAAGAGAGTAGAGTTGAGATGTTCGACCTACTAAAGGCAGCATTGCGTTCACGACCTCGATACATCATTATTGGTGAAATACGTGGTGTTGAAGGTGCTACTGCATTCCAGGCTATGCAGACTGGTCACCCAGTTATTGCTACTTTCCACGCATCATCAATCGTTAAGATGATTCAAAGATTTACAGGGGACCCGATCAATGTACCAATTCGTTTCTTCGATAACCTAAATTTCGCAATTTTCCAAGAAGTAGTTGAAGCCCCCGGTGGTGGAATTGCTCGTAGAATCACGGGGATTGACGAAGTAATTGGTTACAATAAACACAGTGATGGTGTACTGACACGTGGTATGTTCGAGTGGGACCCGGTAAAAGATAAGCACTATTTCCGTGGAATGTTCCAGTCTCATTTATTGGAAAATAAAATTGCAGCTCAAATGGGATTCGAAAATAAGAGAGATGCATATGATGAATTAACTCGCAGATCAGCAGCGTTACAAATTATGGTTGACCGCGGTTTAACACATTATGACGATGTATTCGATTTACTAAATCTATACTACAATGGTGGATGGGATACATTCCGTTCCGCTGTAGATACATGGGTCAGTCTCGCTGACCGCTGAAGTTGGAGATGATTAAATGGAGCGTATGGCGTCTTGGGAGATCGCTCTGCGCCGTCTAGAAATGCCGGTTTCTAGGTTTCTAGTTTTTTACATTATACCGGCGGTATTGGCTGGTTTGTTCAGTGCCATCTTGATGATTTGGTTAACTGGTGGCTTTGCCGAAGGCGGCTTATTTGCCGGCTTTTCAGGATTTTTCCTTTTGTTAATATTGCCACTTCTCTCAGGTGGTTCAGCGATTTACTTTCCAATTCTGGATGTAAAACGTTCAGCACTAGAAATTGAAAAAGAGATGCATATGTTCATCACAAGGATGGGAATCCTTTCTTTGGGAGAAGTTGGTTCATCAACCATTTTCGATATTTTAAGACAAATGAAAGATTATGGTGAACTTGCTTTCGAAGTCCAAAGAATCGAGGTTCTTGTCGAAAAATGGCATACCTCACTCCCCGAAGCGGCTAGAATCGTTGCTCAACAATCCCCCTCTCCATTGTGGGCTGATTTCCTAGACCGAATGGCATTCTCTATTGAAGCAGGTCAACCAATAGATGCTTTCATGCGAGCAGAGCAGGAGACGGTTGCTGAACAGTATAACACAATCTACGATACAAGATTAGAGAGTGTAGATACAATGAAAGAAATCTATGTCTCATTAGTATCTGCTGGTCTATTCGCATTAGTGATTGCAGGTATCCATTTGGTATTATTTGAGATAGGAACTGGTGGTGTTGAGACTCCAATCGATGTAGCCACTCGTATACGATGGTTATTACTTGCAGGATTCCTCTTCATAGTTATTCAAATAGGGGCGCTATTTTCTTTCCGTGCAACAATTCCTGAAGACCAAATATTTGCACGAGATGAATTCGATACCCCTTTCAGAAAACTGTTCATTCAAACATGGATGGGTGCAGCAATATTCAGTGCATTCCTTCTTTTAGCAACGTTATCGATTGTAATTGCGGCTTGGGATGAATTGGTGGTAAGTTGGGACAAATATGGCCTAGTATTACTCGCAATTCCTTTGACTCCTTTGCTAATACCTGCCACACTAGTACAAAGAGAGGAGAAGAAAGTACTACGTCGCGATGAAGCATATCCAGACTTCGTTAGGGCACTTGGTGGGACAGCGCAAGCAAGGAGTGCTGAACCCAGTGCTACTGTTAGGGCACTAAGAGGTATTGATTTCGGAACTCTGGATGGTGCAATCGATCGCCTAGAGAAGCGACTTTCAACTCGAATTGATAGTGAGAGGGCCTGGGACTATTTCGCAGCAGACACAAACTCAGCAGTTGTTTCTAGGTATAATCGAATTTACATCGAAGGTTCTCAGTCTTCAGGTGAGCCAGCAGCAACAGCAGATATGGTCTCCCGTTCTGTTTCAAATTTACTTTCCCTTAGAAGGAGACGCAGCCTCTCTGCATCTACTATGTGGGGAGTAGCCCTTGGCCTACTAATCTCTTCAGTAGCATCACTAAACGTTACAATTTCAATCGTTATGCAGTTGGGTGAAACAATAGCAGGTGTTGCTGAAAGCATAGCATCATCAACTGATATTGGTGCTATTACAAGTTCTGCAGGAGGATTCGCACTACCTGTAATGGAAAACCCCGAGGCTGTTGATGACAATATTATGATGTTCAAAATAATAGCATCAATTTTAATTCTAGTTCAGGTTCTTGCAGTTTCCATGATTGCTACCCGTCTACGGGGTGGAGGATTCACCAGTGCCCTTGGACAGATGATCCAATTACTCTGGATTGCAGCACTAGCTAGTCTAGTGTCATCATTCATTCTCGATGGCGCTTCTAGCATGTTTATGGACTAACCGAGGGTTAACGAGGACGCTGTTCTTGTGCTATTCTCTTCTTTGTGGCTGTCCAAGAACAAATTGGGCACTGAGTTAAGTCATGATTTCTAGCAGGACAGTACTCCCTTCCAAAGAAGATTATTTGCAGATGTAATTTATTCCAAGAATCTCTCGGAAATAGTCGCCTTCAAGTCCTTTTCAGTCTTTACAACGTTCGAGTCCGTTAGACAGGCCCCACCTTGCAGCGAGGCGGTGAATGTGTGTGTCGATTGGGAATGCCGGGACTCCAAAGGATTGAGCCATTACTACCCCTGCTGTCTTGTGTCCTACACCTGGTAAATCCTCTAATTGCTCGAATGTCTGTGGGACTTCTCCATCATACAATTCGCACAGTATTTTAGATAGTTTTGAAATGTTTCTTGCTTTAGTTGGTGCTAAACCAACTTCTCTGATCATGCCTTGTATATCTTCTACTGCTAACTTCGACATCTTCTCTGCATCAGGCCCTCTCCTGAATAGTTCAGGAGTAACTTGGTTTACCTTTTTGTCAGTAGTTTGGGCACTCATGAGTACAGCAATGAGCAATTGGAATGGAGAATCATTGTCTAGAGGAACAGGTGTTTCAGGATACAATTCTTCTAGCATAACTAGAATCTTCGATGCTTTTTCAGAGCGTTTCATATACTCACCTTTGGTAGTTAACAGCGTACTCTTCGCCATTTCTCCATGACCATATGAATCCCATAATTACAAACCCGAACGGGATTATGTTACAGAAGAAAACCACTTCAGGTGCCCATACTTCCTCAGAACCACCAGTTGCTAACCAACCTAGGTAGCCTACGATTGTGCCAGGGAATATCGATAAAAATCCAATTATTACTGCTCTAAGAAATCTCATTATATCACCCAATTAACCTTGCATTCATCTCTTCTGCGGTCAGAGAATTCAGAATGTCATCTCTTTCTAGCCAACCTTTGCGAGCGATCATTACTCCGTAGTCTATGTCGCCTAATCCTTTGATAGAGTGAGCATCAGGATTGATTACAACAGGTACTCCTAACTCCTTTGCTCTTTTACAAAATCTCCAATCTAGGTCTAGCCTATACGGTGAGGCATTCAATTCAACTGCCTTCAGTGTCCCATCCTTATTCACATCAGACATGTATTCCAACACTGAGTGTAAATCGATTTCATAGCCATCTCTTCCTTGAAGAATCCGCCCTGTAGGGTGTCCTAGTACAGTTGTGGCTGGATGGTCAAGGCATTTCAGAAGGTCTTCGGTATTTTGAGATTCATCACGACTCCTCCAGCGTCCCATTGCATGTACGCTTGCGACAACGTAATCGATTTGTTCCAGAACATCATCAGGGTGGTCGAGTTTACCATCTTCAAGTATATCGGATTCAACTCCACTGAACAATTTGAAATCGACACCGTCTTTCTTCCATTGAGAATTGTAATCTTGCATTGTTGCATGTTGTGAAAGGAGTTCATCAGCACTTGCTCCATGTGCGATTTGAAGGGTAGGTGAGTGGTCTGCAATTCCCAGCCAATTCCAGCCCATTCGTTGTGCTGCATCTGCCATCTGTTCAAGACTTGCTTCGCCGTCAGATAATGTGGTATGATTATGTAATGCTCCTTTAATATTAGATAAAGTAACTAATTCTGGTAAGGAGCCAGTAGCAGATGCTTCAATCTCTCCGATGTCCTCTCTTAATTCAGGAGTGACAAATTGCAAACCCAAATGAGAGTATATCTCCGCTTCATCACTAGCCGGCAAAGATGTTGCTGCGGCGTCTAGTCCAGTCAATTCAGTTTCAGGCATTAAGCCAAATTCATTCAACTTCAAACCTTTATCCTGTGCGATTTGACGCATACGGATATTGTGTTCTTTTGAGCCTGTGAAATATGCTAATGTGAACGGGAATACATGAGGGGGAACTAGCCTTACCTGTGCATCAATCGTACCGCCTGACTCTAATTGCTCGTAACTTTCGCCCCCAATTGCATCTAGTACATTTGCATCTAAGTGCCCTAAACTAAATCCTCCATCGAATATCGAAGTATCAAGAATGACTGAGACTTTTGAGTCACCAGCACCTTTTACATCAGCGATTCCTTTCAAGGATAATATTGCATTAGTAACCATTTCAACATCTCTAGGTTGTACTGCTGCTACAATATCTAAGTCGCCAATGGTTTCTCTTCTTCTTCTGGCAGAACCTGCAAGTTCGGCTCTTTCAACACCAGTCAGTTTCTCAATCATCGATAGGAATGTTTGGCCGTATCTCAAGCCTATATCCAGGCGTCTTCGTGCGGAGAAGCGTGCTAACAAGTCGATGCCGTCAAGGATACGTTGCTGACTTTTAGCTCCGAATCCCTTCATTGGCGCAACTTCATTCTTCACACACGATTCCTGTAAATCAGCAACAGAAAGAACGCCTAATTCGTCATGTAGTACCTTGATTTTCTTAGGTCCTACGCCAGGTATCCCTAACATTTCGATTAAACCTTCAGGAGTGTTTTCATGTAAATCGACCCAATCTTCTGGCCACTTTCCTTCACCTACGGCTTGTGAAATTGCAGAACCTAATCCCTTACCAATTCCTTTGAGTTCGAATAACTCTCCACTGGCTACTAGTTCACCTAGGTCTTGTGATAATGAGCCAATCAATCTCGAACCATTCTGATATGAACGTGTACGAAACATATTCGCTCCAGAGAGTTCCAATAGCACAGCCATTTGGTGTAATGCAGTACTGATTTGGTTACGACTAAAGTATGGCGGACCGTTCATTCGCGGCTTGGCTAACTTCCAAGATGCACCTGCCATGTAACCTCCACTGAGTACGGGTTGAAGAACCCCTGCCTATTGGCATGGACATGGTCGAAACCGAGTCAATCGAAGTTCTCGCCCAATCGTTATGTTTCATTTCGCTATTTGCGTTCGTATTCATCGCAACATTTTCTCGAAGCGAAAAGTTAGAATTGATGGCTCAAAATTTCATCATGACTTCATTGTTGATCACAGCAGTAGTGCTTTGGTGGCTGTCATTAGCAGGAGGGGAGTTATGGGGCTCAAACTATTTACCAAAACCGTTGTCTGTATTATGTGTAATAATCGCTCTTGCAGCGCGATTGAATATCAAAGGTCAAAACGTATCTTTTGGTGCAAACCCACACAGTATTAGTAAGAGAGGCGAAGAAGAATAATCAAATTATTTCGCCTTCATTCTTTGCTTCGTCTGCCATTTTTTGGTCAATGAAGGTACGCATGTATTCTGGTAGTTCTCCGTTTACAAACACTACATCGGTTACCGAATCCAGTTGTTTTAGTGAATAGTAGATCTGCATGGCAGTCATTGGAGTGGATGAACAGCCTACGCATCCTCCATCCAGTGATAGCATGACATTTCCGTCTGCGGTGTCAATAACAGTGACGACCCCATCATGAGCGTCTAGTATCTCTTGAACAGGCCCAATCTCTCTGAGAACCTCCTCTGCACTTATTGTCATCAAGGTGAGGTGATAGCCGCTCATCTATCAACCATCGCATTCAAAATGTAGGGCAATATGCGAGAGATATGGGGCTATTTTCTCGTGCAGAACAGTTTGAATTCAAAGTATCAGGAATGGATTGCGGGGGCTGTGAGCGTAAGATAGTCCGGGCTCTCACAGGAATTCGTGGTGTGAAAAAGGTAGAAGCCTCTGCTTCTCAAGGCTCAGTTAGTATAACTGCAAAAGGCGTAGAATCAGATGTTCTAGCCGACTCGATTTCAAGCGTTGGCTTCACAGTGGAATGATGCAAAAACGCCCCACAGCATAGTGTTAGGGGGGGATGTCCTTATGAAGGGTTCTTTGGTCGCCGGAATTACAGGTGTTCTACAATGATGGATAATATACCAATGTTTGCTGCTGGAGCAGGTCTTGTCGGACTTGTGATTGCGTTTATGCTGTATCAACAAGTTAACAAAGTGAAAATTGATGACAAAAAGGTTGCCAGTATCACTAAAGAAATCCAAGAAGGCGCAATGGCTTTCCTTGTTGCTGAATACAAAGTTCTTGCAATATTCGTAGTTGTAGTCGGTGCTCTTCTTGCCTTTTTGAATGACATTGAAACATCTATTGCATTCTTTGCAGGTGCAATCGCTTCAGTCATCGCCGGATTCTCTGGAATGCGTGCAGCTACTTCTGCTAACGGCAGAACTACAATGGCTGCTAAGACCGATGGCCGAGCAGGTGCTTTGGCAGTTTCATACAACGGTGGAGCAGTTATGGGCCTATCTGTTGGAGGTCTTGGACTTCTCGGAATCTCACTGGTCGCTTACTGGCTTGGTGCAGGGGATGAGGGCTCGAACCTTTCTGCAGCGGCAGGATTCGGAATGGGTGCTTCATCCATTGCTCTCTTTGCTCGTGTCGGTGGCGGTATTTACACCAAGGCTGCTGACGTTGGTGCTGACCTTGTCGGTAAAGTCGAAGCAGGAATTCCTGAAGACGACCCACGAAACCCCGGAGTTATCGCTGATAACGTCGGTGACAACGTCGGTGACGTCGCTGGAATGGGTGCAGATATCTTCGAGTCTTTCGTTGGTTCAATTATCGCAGCAATGATTATCGCAAGCAACTCAGATGCTATGGACGTCGATTACGTGATGATGCCAATCATGCTTGGTCTAATTGGCTACCTTGCGTCTATTGTAGGCGTATTTTCAATGTATATTCTCAAGAACGGTAACGATGCAGCAGCGGCTCTTCGTAACACTACTTTCATTGCAGCACTTCTGTTTTGGGCAGGTGGATATCTTTCCATCAACCAAGGATGGATCGATGTTGATATCGGCGTCATGCACTCAGTCGTTCTGGGTAGTATCGTCGGTATCCTGATTGGAATAGTTACAGAATACTACACTGGAATTGAGCCAGTCTTTGGAATCAAACCTAAGGCAATCCCTCATATTGGTGAAATGTCGAAAACAGGTCCAGCAACCAATGCAATCGCTGGCCTTTCTGTTGGCATGATGTCTACCTTCGTTCCAATTTTACTTATTGCAGGTGGTATTCTTGGAGCAAATCACTTCGGTGGTCCAGATTACGGCCTCTACTGTATTGCTATGGCTGCAATGGGTATGCTTGCTACAGTTGGTGTTACCATGACAGTCGATGCTTACGGGCCAGTTGTTGACAATGCAGGTGGAATCGCAGAGATGAGCGGTCTTGGTGAAGATGTCCGAGCAATCACCGATGAACTCGATACGATTGGAAACACAACAGCAGCTGTTGGTAAAGGATTCGCAATTGGGTCAGCTGCTTTGACAGCACTTGCACTATTTGCTGCCTACATGGCTGCAATAGGCGGGGACCTGAACTTGTCACTCGATAACCCACTGGTTGTCGTTGGCCTTCTCATAGGTGGCGGTCTACCCTTCGTAGTTGCTGCAATGACCATGACTTCAGTCGGAAAGGCTGCAGGCGACATGGTTGTTGAAATTCGTCGACAATTCGCAATCATGCGAAAGGCACTCGAAGCAGATACTCCTGAAGGTGTCGACGTTTCTGATGTCTCAACATGGCCAACTCAAATTGAAGCAGAAGGGACCATGTATCCTGACAGTGCATCCTGTGTTGATATTTCTACCAAGGCTGCCCTGCGAGAAATGGTCGGGCCTGGTGTTGTTGCTATCGCCGCCCCAGTTGCAGTAGGTCTTGCACTTGGTTCGGAAGCACTAGGTGGTCTTCTTGCAGGTTCTTTGGTCACAGGTGTTCTCATGGCTTTGTTCATGGCGAATGCAGGTGGTGCTTGGGACAATGCAAAGAAAGCAATCGAACAGGGACACATTGAAGGTGCAAAGAAAGGCGATGATGCTCACGAAGCAGCAGTTATCGGCGACACCATCGGAGATCCATTCAAGGACACATCTGGTCCATCACTCAACATTCTAATCAAATTGATGTCTATCGTTGCAGTGGTACTTGCCGGAACTGGTGAACTCACAAAAAACGGACTTCTTTGATTCGTCTTGGCGTTAGGCTCATGAAGAATGCCAGTTAGGGTGAAGCATGCGTGCTATGCTTACAGCCCTGCTGATGGTCTCGATTTCACTCAGTGGATGCATCAATACAGGGGACTCTGATTCTGAACCTTTTGAAGTGGATTCGGCAGAAAAACCAGGCTGGAAAGTTGGAGATTGGTGGCTTTACGCCTTTGAAACATCTCAGTTTGGTGAAGATACTGCTAGATTAGTAGTAACCGAAGCCAATGACGGTGACGGGCAGTACATGTTGGGTATATCTTCTGAAAGAGAAGCTCAAAGGCATGCTGTTGTCAATCACAACCCATTTTTGGGAAGAGTCGTAATGGACGATTTGGCCGTGTATGAAAATGGCGACCCTCAATCTGTCTTCAATTTCCCTTGGACTGAAGGTGACACCTGGCAGTTTGCTTTACTTGGAGAATCTTGGACGGCAGAAACCACTGGCTCGATAAATGGAATGGCTGTTGTAAAGGCAGCCAGTAGTTCAGGTCATTCTTTAGAATACCACTTCGATGGAACTCATGGATTTATCGATTATTTTATGTGGATGGACCAAGATGACGAATTACAGTTTAGAATGTCATTGACCAGTACTGGTAGTGACTATGATGGAGATGTCTGGTTTATTCGTGCAACAGACTTGAAAGACCGAATCTTCGAAGGACCGATAGATGGACAGGTGACCGATACTTTCGTCGATAGTGGTCATCCTTCAGGTATAGATTTTGATTATTACGTATTCTACATCGATGTTTCAATTCCGATGGGTGGAAGTGGTACAATCTCGATAAAAGATCACGTAGGTAACAGCATTCTAACCCGTACATACTCGCCAGGTACTCAATCACAGGAATTGGCGACAATTCCAAGTCGAACCGACGAATACACCTTGGAGGTAACTTTGACCGGTGGTCAAAGTGCAATCCACTTCATGATTGCAGGTGGCATTGAAAACTATTGGGAACTTTGAGGCCGGTATCATGCCCACGTTGGTAATGATGCATGGTATGACTGGCACCGCTGATATGATGCGGCCTTTTGCTCAAAAGATACTTCCAGCGGGATGGGACCTTCTTGTCCCAGAGGCTAGTTTTGAACACTCTACTCGAGGTTTCACTTGGTGGCGTTATGAGGATGGTGACCAGCCTGGCCGTAGAATTCTAACCTCGACCGAACTTTCAGATGTCGATTCTTCCTTGCTCAAACTTTCAAACCTGATGCCAGATGGAAAGTTAGTACTCGGGGGATTTAGTCAAGGTGGCGCAATGGCTCAGGAGTTATTACAATTCAACCATGATGTAGTTGGTATAATCGCCATGGCTACTAGGGCAGTCAGGCCACTAGAACTTCGTCAAAGGTTGTTGGACATTCCAAGTGGTAAGATGCTGTGGATGCATGGTGAAAGGGACCATCGTGTATCTATTGAAGCTGGCTTGGAAATACCTGGGCTATTCGAGGAATCAGGGTGGGATGTTACTCGTATTCAACATTCTAAAGGTCATATGATTCCAATTGAATTTCATTTATCGGTCAAGGAATGGCTTGAACAATTCTGAGTAATTTTTCAATTGGATTTTCAATTTTCCAATTGGAGTTTAATTATCGTTTTATGCATTTTTTAGGAAAAAGGTAGTTGACATAACCTCCATCCGCTTCCCACAACTATGCCTACCGCTAGAGCACCGGTCAGAATCGACCTTGCGGGTGGATGGTCGGACGCTCCTCCATTTTGTGAGCAAGTCGGTGGAGACGTAGTGAATATTGCAATCAATCATTATGCGCATGCAAAAATGGTTACCGATGAATCTGGAAAAATCAGTACTACATACAGTTGCGATATTCCCGTTGGAAGTGGTTTGGGAACTTCTGGAGCAATCAATGTTGCATTGATGGCGGCGATCAAAGGCGCAGAAAATTCTGAAGAACTTGCTTTCCAATTTGAGAAGATACTGGGTAATCACGGTGGGCGTCAAGACCAATGGGCTGCAAGATACGGAGGAATCCAGCATCTGAAATTTATTGGTAAAGAAGTTGAACGTGTACATTTAGTCCCACCTCTATCATTCAATCGTTGGATTGAGAAACATCTAGTTTTGGCCGATACTGGCATTCGCCATTCATCGGGTGACCTTCACAATTCTGTTTGGGACCGCTATGAAGAAGTCTTACCTCACTTGATGTCTATTCGTCAGAGCGCTAGAGATATGGCTTCTGCTGTTCAAAGAGATGACCGGTTCAGCATGTGTACTGCTATGAAGGACTACACTGCGGCAGTTGGTCTTCTAGACCCCTCACTAAATGAGCCATATCTGATGCTCGAAGGAATGTCCGAAGTTCTTGCATGGAAAGGAATGGGGGCAGCAGCTGGTGGTTATGTTGGCATAATCTCACGCAATCCAGAAGCGACCAAAGAAGCGATTCCTTGGGAAGTATTGGATTGGCAAATTGACTATGATGGTTTAGTGGTCACTGAAGATTAGAGTGCACACCTTCAATAAGACGAATCTGGACGAGAAACTATGAGTCGTGTTGTAGCAGATGCAAAATCCTCGGATGCTGATTTCATCGTTTATTCCTCAACGGTGTGCCCTTATTGCGTCGCTGTAAAGCGTTTATTGAATGCTAAGAGTTTAACTTTCCATGAAATCAATTTCGACCATGAACCCGATGCTCGTAATGCAGTAGTTGTTGAAACTGGCCACCGTACTGTTCCTGTAATAATCGATAATCGAGGAGATAATCCTGTGTTCATTGGTGGATTTGATGAAACTCAAAGATATCTAAAATGATATTTCGCAAATATACGAGCATGGTTTAATCGGTCCAAACTCTATTTTGCCTAGTGCTAAATAAATAAGCCCTTGAACAAGCCCGAAACTATGTTCAATGGCATCACATGGAATAAACCTCAGCAATGGCACTTGGATTTGAGTTCGGATAAGATAACGATTCAAGAAAGAATCGTATCAGTCGTATTTTTTGCAGGCCTTACTGCTCTTTGTGCCCAAATCTCATTCGTAGTGCCTTGGACTCCAATCCCATATACCTTCCAAACGTTTGCTGTATTGGCTACGGGGGTTTACTTACGTAGGAACGATGCTTTCGCATCAGGATTCCTATATCTTGCAGCAGCGGCAATTGGAGCTCCTGTTCTTTCAGGAGGAGGGAGTGAATTATTTTCCGATGGAAGATTAATCTCTTCAGGCGGATATCTTGTGGCATTCCCATTTGCTTCAGCTTTGGTAGCAGAAGGACTAGAGCGCTCAAGAAATGCCGGAACTCCAGACCTCAGCGCCCAAATGGTGTGCTGGATTATAGCAATGATTCCAGTCTACTTGTTTGGAACCTTATGGCTTGCAGAGTTTGCAAGTATCAGTTTGTATGATTCCTTCATGATTGCAACTTACCCATTCTTGGTTTGGGATTTTGCAAAAATATACATTTTACTTTACATCACAACCAATGTTTGGACTTATTCCTCTGAGAATATTGATGAATTAGACGGTTCAGATAATTCGTGATACAACTATCTCTAACTTCCCAAATATCATTGGCTTAGAATAATTTAGCATTTACTAACTACCTGATTAACCTAAATGCAACCTCTGTCACGCCAATACATGAACCGGTGGAGTGTAATTATGTGCACCCTCATGTTTTTTTCACTTTCAACTCCTGGTTGCTTTGAGGCAGATGAAGAATTCTATTACTCTGTAGATGACTTGCATGACGAATCGAATACTATCGGTACTTCAGATATACTATTTTCTTTGACACTAAAGGATAATGGAGGGATTGATATGGATATTTCAGACCTAGTTGTCACAGTCGAACGCTCAGGCACTCATGTCTGCTCATCTTCTAATAACGATGCAAATTGCACAATAGTACAATCAGGATCCGATGACTCACTTTGGGAAGTCGGTGAAACCCTGAATATTACTGAAAATGGAATCAATATCTGTTCTCGACATTGTATCATTTCTTTAATAGTTGAAGGCCCAGAGGATGCTAAAGTAGTTGGAGCAACAATTCTCAATACTACGTAGTTTTAATCATAACGGATATTTAGTTTATTGGACTTGGTGTAATCCATAGTATGGCTCCGCCCTTTCTAATAGAATCACAATAATTTGTTCGTGTTTTTTGAATAAATAACTCCTTTATGTATAACGGTAAGCGAGACCTGTGAGGCTTCTATTACCTTTGCTCATAATTTTACTTCTCGCACCATTAGCTAATGCACAAAGTATAGATGAATCATTTCAGGACTGTCCGGGACTACTGATTCAAAATCAATCATCCTCTGAAGAACAAATCCATCTCCAAATGACTGATGATTCAACTGAAATGACCGTTCTTTGGGCAACAAGCACTCGAAATATGAATTCCATAGTTGAATACAACGGGAGTATGGGATTGAAGGTCGAAAATGCAGAATCCTATTGTTACGGTAATCATAATGTTGCATTCCATATGGCAACGATGACGGGTCTTCCAATCGGTGAGAACATTGAGTATCGAGTTGGTACTCAAAACTCTGAAATGACAGAATGGTATAATTTCACCACAATAGACCCTTCAGCAACTCATTTCGAATGGATTTCCATAGCAGACCATGGTGATTCTAGCGAAGGAATGGATGTCAGTGAGGCAATAATTGCCGACACTGATGCACAGATGGTAACTATTTCGGGAGATATCTCCTATGCTGATGGTGAACAATCAGCTTGGGACAATTGGTTCAACTTCCAACAAGAAAGTATGACTGTAGTTCCTTGGGTTACTGCGGTTGGAAATCATGAGAATGAACCGGGCTACGAATTTGGACCTTACGAACATCGTTTCGATTCCGACCAACAAATCGAATCTGAAACATTTTGGTACAGTCGAAATGTTCCTGGCGTACACATGGTCTTCATGTCGACAGAACATGATTACACACCAGGTAGTATCCAGTATTCCTGGCTTGAACAGGACTTATCTTCTGTTGATCGAGAATTGACACCGTTTGTGATTATTTATGGTCACAAGCCGATGTATTCCAGTAACAGTTACCATGGCTCCGAGGTTGAGTTACGAGATTCTTTGGAAGAGATGTATGTGGCACAGGGTGTCGATTTAGTAATTGCAGGACACGACCATTTCTATGAACGAACATGGCCGGTTTCCGCAGGAACCGTAATGGATACAGGCAACGATGAGAGATTTTCTCGTGGTCAAGGCCCGATACATTTGGTAATTGGAATCGGAGGACGTTCTGCCTACGAAGAATTGGATGAGCCCCAACCTGAATGGAGTGCTTATAGAGAAAACAACAGTTATGGTTGGACTCGTTTGGTGTATGATGGTGATGTCAGAGAACTCACCTTGACCCATCACCGAATCGATGGAACTATTGGTGACCAATTCACAATTCAGGAATCAGCCTTAACCGTTGAATCTGATGACTCAAGTGCCCTTGGTCTGATTGGTATGGATTCCTTATTCGCTATCTTTGCAATTTTGGGTGCATCATTGCGTAGAAGGTAATGCAAATTCAGAGTTCTAGCCTATTATCATCGTAACTACTGATTTGTTTGAACAATATCAAAAACTATTCTCAATCTTGTAACTATTTATCTTATAGGGCTGGTTCGATGGGCGTGAATCAGGTTCGTTGCATAACAGGCCAGATTCACTCTTGGGGCATATTCATGATAGAACTGAACAAACAGAACACTGGACACTTGGGCAAAGTGCTCATACTTACAGGCGTAATGTTTTGGTTATATCGTAACAATCTAAATTCTTTGAATAATTTGATAATATTCATTATGGTTGTTTGGGCAATAAGTGCTATGCTGATGCGAACAAAACTATTCACAAAAAAAGAGAATCACAGATTCAGGAGAACAAAGGTTGTATCTGTTATAATCTCAATATTAGTGATGTTACTAGTTGTTACGGCCACTATTGTAATCAATTTCTTCGACGAAATAGGCGCTGAATCAAGCGAATACAATTCACCAAACTATGATGGAGACAGCTTCCATAATTTGAATCAAACCAAAGTATCCAGCGGTAATACCTTCGAGGTGATGTTGGATTACCTTGTATTCGATCCAAACCGAACTCCCAATTCAATCATACCTACTGAGAAGTTTGAGATTCAAGAACTAGTAGAAGATGAAGTTAGTCTCACTTGGTTTGGTCATTCAACAATATTGATCCAATCGCCAAATTACAACATTCTGGTAGACCCATTATTTGGTGAAAATAGTATGGGTCCGCTTTTTTTAGGCCCTGCACCATTCGATTTTGAGAATACATACGAGATTGAAGACCTTCCAAAAATCGATATAATTTTAATTTCCCATGACCATTATGACCACTTAGATATGAGAACAGTTGTCGAATTTAAGGATTCTACATTCCTTACTCCTCTTGGCGTAAAGCCTCATCTCGAACTGTGGGGAATACCTAGCGAAAACATCAAACAATTCGACTGGTATGAAGGTACCAATATCAGTGAAGAACTTCAGATTACACTTACCCCATCTCAACATTTCAGTGGACGTAGCATTAACGAAGATGACACACTTTGGGGCTCGTGGGTAATCGAACTTGGTGATAAATCAATATTCTTTAGTGGTGATGGTGGATATTCAGCCGAGTTCAAGACCATAGGGGACTTGTATGGGCCATTCGATATCGCAATCGTAGAAGCAGGTCAGTACAATGAAGCGTGGTCACAAATCCATATGTTTCCCTCACAAACAGTACAAGCAAGTATCGACTTGAACTCAAATATGGTCATGCCGATTCATAATTCAAAGTATGAATTATCTCTCCATCCTTGGGATGAACCCCTTAAGGATGTTACAGCAGAAGGCGCAAAGAGGAATCATTTAGTCGCAACACCACTCATCGGTCAATCCTTCATACTCGGTGAAGAGGTTCCTGATTACCATTGGTGGAATGATGTGGCTCCTGGGGAAGAACCATTTCTCAAATCGAATACATTCGCAGGTCTATTCATCCCGGTTGATATTGTGATTGGAGTAATTCTCATTCGAAATAGTAGACTGAAGTCAGATTCCGAAGATGAATAATGAGATAATTTAGGCATTAATCTCGTTATTGTCAATAGTTTTCGGTTGTTCAGGAGTAATTGAATACATCAATAAAACAAAAGTCGCAGAAACGGGAATCATTGTAGCTGAACGAGTTTGTGAACCCTTGCGATTTCGTGGAAATAATATGTCGGTTAGTTGTATCAATCCATTAGAAACAGTGCGAAGAACGCGATGCAAAGAAAGTTCAAAGGTCATCAATCTCAGGAATCTTGGGAGAAAATGCAACAATTGCAGCAGGTGCAATGGGATTGGCTGCATATGGTTTGTACTTCTTCTTTGATGCTGTATATGACATCGGGCAGAAAGCAAAAGATGTTGCAAACGAAATCAAAGAAGCAGCCATAGAAGGTGCGCAGTTTTGGAAAGTCCCTACCCTCTTACTCCTGAAGAACAGCAGGCCTCCCAAGATTTGAAAGACCAAAATGAACTAGTTATTTGGACATTTGTAAAGAAGATTTGGCCATTTTAGACTAAACCACGGCCATGCGCAATCATTACATTTTGGGCCTTTACCAAATTGAAGCTACTCGGGTATCTTTCCAAAAAAGAAGTAACGCTTCTTATTGTTCATTTCAGGAATCTCAAAGTAGAGATTCAGTCAATACAAAACCGCAAAACTCGCACGTCTTCCCTAGCATATTACTCACTTCCACCCGAGTACTCCTCCGAAAATCGGTCGAGGTATCTAAAAATTAAAGCAAAAATGAATATGAGAAAGAGACCCATGCCGATGAATGTTAACCAAAAAGCCCAGTCCATATTTTACTCACTTTCACCCTTGTATATCAAGTGATTTACCGCCAAAACTTGTTGCGGGTTTCCGCAGGTAAAAATCTGCGGATTTGGCCCTAACAAACTCCTAAATAATACACTCAAAATGAGTAAATTATGGAGCCTGTTCAACCCTCGGAAAATGAACAAAAACTGAGTGAAGAAATTGAATCTTTGAAGGATAAGATAGAAGATAAGATTTCTGAGTTTGAGGATGAAAATGCTGCAATTAAACGAAAGCGATTTTGGGATATGGTAATGTTCTTTACTTCCGTAGGTATCTTCATTGTATTATGGAATCTCGCAAAGGGATTCGCCGAATAATATCTGCCAGATTATCCAGTAGTTCCGTGGCAAAAGAGACTTTTAGCAGGTTTCGGCGTCAACAACTTTTGCAACAAATGTAATTGGAGAGAATATTTCAGAAACCCTCGTTTAATGTCTCATGGTTTATGATTAGACTAATGTGTGAATTCGATAATAAATTGAATGATAGGAAGTTCCGACAAAGTCTGAATCCTCCTGGATACTAAAGGTGTAATCACATGCACCGTCATCCTTCCAAATGATTCCAAATGCAGAGATGGAAGGTGTTGGCTCATTAGGAACTGAAAAACATGACATGTCTGAAATATAGGGTGAATCTTTACTAGGGTTATCATTGTCGTACGAATCATCGTAAACAACTATGTAAATGGCTCTGACAATCTCCAATACTTGATCCGCATTTACACTAATTACGGGCCCTGAAACATTGTTTGTTTGAAAATACAGATGCTGTAAAGGGGCTTCCTGAGAGCTATTATTGTGGTAATGATTGGTAACTACAGTAGTATTATTGTAATTATTTACAACAGTAGTGCCGGATGAATCATCAGCGCCTTCGGCATCACCGACGGCATCATCAAAACATCCAGACATAGGCAGTAACACAACAAGCAGCAAAACAAATATTCGATCTGTCTTCATGAAACTCCCTATATTATGCCGGTGATTAAACCAATCGCCAACTCAAGCATGGTCAAACAGCCAAAAATCCCGGTATTTTGCGTTTTCAGGTCGGTTATGGTCCGGGTAGAGGTTGGTT
>CASICT010000021.1 GCA_949373265.1 Candidatus Poseidoniaceae archaeon
GTCAGATGACTACAGTGCACAGAGCATACAGGTGCTAGAGGGCCTAGAGGCCGTCCGAAAGAGACCGGGGATGTACTCTCGGGGACCCCCACGATGGCTCCGCCTCTCCACCATTGTATCTGGGAAGTAGTCGACAACTCCGTGGACGAACATCTAGCGGGCCACACCGACGTCGTCGAAGTGGGCCTGAAGTCCGGATGGTTCGCTTAGCGTACGGGACTTACGGGCGTGGAATTCCAGTCGACTTACCCACGAAGAGTTCGGCATATCCGCGGCGGAAGTAATCATGACAAAATTACACGCAGGTGGGAAATTCGACAACAGCTCCTACAAAGTGTCCGGCGGTTTGCACGGCGTCGGCGTATCTGCCGTTAATGCGGTATCGGAGTGGATGGAGGTCACAATTCATCGTAATGGGGATCGTATACCACCAGAGATACGAAGCCGGAGTTCCTATGGCTCCACTCTCGCAGAGATTGGGACCTGTGACGACACAGGCACGCTAATCGCCTTCAAGCCAGATTTGGGGATTTTCACAAATATTACCGAATTCGAATTTGAACAAATAGATACTAGGCTCAAGGAAACAGCCTTCCTTAATGCCGGATTAAAGATCGTTATCACCGATAATCGAAGTGAAGATCAGCACGTAAGCCTCCATCATTACGAAGGCGGCCTTAGCGAGTATGTATCTCAACTCAATTCAGGAAGAGATATACTACACTCAGAAGTAATTCAAATCACAGGCGAAAAGGAAATTGAAAAAGGACCAGTCACTGTCGACCTTGCATTACAGTGGTCAAACGCATTCAGCGAATCGATTCGGTGCTATACCAACATCATTCGTAACAAAGATGGGGGGACTCACATGTCCGGTCTTCGGACCGCTTTGACCAGTTGTTTGAATTCATACGCCAAGAAAAGAAATCTACTGAAGGGCGAAGCACTTTCTGGAGATGATGTACGTGAAGGTTTGGCGGCGATAGTAAGCGTCAAGCACCCTGACCCGTCATTTTCTTCTCAGACCAAAGATAAATTGGTTAGCAGCGAAGTCACAGGAATCGTTCAAACCGTCGTTTACGAGAAGTTGGGCGAATTCTTCGAAGAAAACCCGTCTGTTGCTAAAACCATAATCGAAAAAGCGCTACTGGCTTCTAAGGCTCGAAAAGCAGCCCAGAAAGCCCGCGAATTAACTAGGAGAAAGGGTGTTCTGGAAGGAGGGGGCTTACCTGGTAAACTTGCAGATTGCCAATCAAGAGACCCTAGTGAATGTGAAGTTTATCTTGTTGAAGGAGATTCTGCAGGCGGTTCAGCTAAGACTGGCAGAGATCGTAGAATTCAAGCAATTCTTCCTCTGCGTGGTAAAATATTGAATGTCGAACGCCAAATGCACAATCTGGTAAAAGTATTCCAAAATCAAGAAATTCAAACCATGATTCGTGCACTGGGAGCAGGTGTTGGAAATAATCCCGAAGATGAAGGGTCCTTCGATACATCAAAACTTCGTTATTCTAAGATTATCATAATGACGGACGCAGATATCGACGGCGCACATATTCGTACACTGATGCTAACCTTCCTTTGGAGATTCATGCGCCCTGCTATTATGGAAGGGCACGTGTATATCGCGCAACCACCATTGTTCCAATTATCCAAAGGCCGAGTTAGCCGCTATGCTTTCTCTGATGAAGAACGTGATATTATCATGGATGAATTAAGGGGAGATAATCCCAATGCAAAAATCGGAATTCAACGATACAAAGGTCTGGGTGAAATGAACCCTGAACAGTTATGGACCACAACAATGGATCCTGAATCTCGTACAATGTTGCGGGTTACAGTCAAGGATGCAGAAGAATCAGATCGAATGTTTGAGATCTTGATGGGAGAGGATGTTCCTGACAGAAGGGCCTTTATCGAGCGCCACGCAAAGGAGGTGACCAACCTTGACATCTGATGAAATTGAAAACGAAGAAGAAGACACAAGCTACGTCCAATGGTAATTTGCTTAAACCGCCCATTGAACGAGGAAATGAAAAACTCGTACATCAATTACGCAATGTCAGTAATCATCGGCAGAGCCCTACCTGATGCGCGAGATGGCCTAAAGCCGGTACACAGGAGGGTTTTGTATGGAATGTACGAAGGTGGACACACCTCCGAAAAGAAATTTAGCAAGTCTGCACGTTCTGTTGGAGAAGTAATGGGTAAGTATCACCCTCACGGTGACCAATCTATCTATGACACAATGGTTAGAATGGCCCAAGAGTTCTCACTGCGCTATCCTTTAGTCGACGGTCAAGGAAACTTTGGATCTATTGACGGTGACCCGCCTGCTGCTATGAGGTATACAGAGAGTAGATTGGATAAAATCGCTAAGCACATGCTTGATGATATCGATAAGAATACCGTTGACTTCCAACCTAATTTTGATGATTCAGAACAAGAACCAACAGTACTCCCATCGCGTCTTCCAAATTTATTGTTGAACGGAAGCGATGGAATTGCAGTTGGAATGGCAACAAGAATTCCACCTCATAACCTAACCGAAGTTTCTGGTGCAGTAAAATTGCATGTAGCAACTATTTTGGAGGAAGGAGATGCCAACCAAGGAATGCCTAACTTGTCTATAGAGCAGTATATGGAGCACGTAAAAGGTCCTGATTTCCCAACAGGAGCATCTATTCATGGAATCGATGGAATCTATGACATGTACACCTCGGGTAAAGGAAGATTCCATGTTCGTTCAAAGTGTGATGTACTAGATGATGAAAAGGGTAAGAGGATTATTATTCATGAAATTCCTTATCAAGTCAAGAAAGCAGATATGCTTATCCACATAGCAGAACTTGTTACTAAAGGTTCAATCATTGGAATAAGAGATATTCGCGATGAATCCTCCAAAGAAGGGATTAGAGTTGTAATTGAAGTCAAAAACAATGCAGACCCGCATGCTGTTTTGAACCAATTATTCAAATCTAGTAGATTACAAGAATCCTATTCTGCTAATATGATGGGAATCCTCGATGGAAGACCAGTACTTCTTACATTACCTGTAATGCTTCACACCTATGTGTCTCATAGAGAATCTGTAATTGAACGTAGAGCAATATTCGAATTAAGTAAAGCCGAAGCCAGAGCACATATTCTTGAAGGTCTTGTAAAGGCACAAGACCGAATAGACGATGTAATTGCAGCAGGTAAAGGAAGTTCAAGTCGTGAACAATTTGAATCTATTCTTCAAGGAAACGAAATATTCCCTGGTCTTGATGCGTTTAGCTTTACTGAACCACAATCTAAAGCAATCGCTGAACGTCGATTGTACCAATTAAGTAGATTAGATGTGGAAAAGGTACAACATGAATATTCTGAATTGCAACTAAAGATTGCAGACTTAAATGACATTATTTCATCAAGGCCACGCAGATTGGATATTCTTCTTACTGAATTAGATGAATTAGTTGAAAAGCATGGGGATGAGCGCCGTTCATTCATCGATCCAATGCCACTTTCAATGGATAGAGAGGACTTGATTGAAGAGCGAGCTATTGTAATCACTCTAACCAATGATAATTACATCCGCCACCTACCTGCTGAATCTTTCAGAATGCAGAATAGGGGAGGAAAAGGAATGAAGGGTGTTCAAACTAAGAACGAGGACTTCCCTACAACTCTAATCACTTGTTTCAGTAAAGACAGGTTGCTAATATTTACTAATAGGCCTGCGATTAAGAAGGATAAGGATGGTAAAGAAATACCATATATTGAGGGTAGAGTTTACGGTCTCAAAGCATGGGAGACGCCTCAAGGGTCCCGTACTAGTAGGGGTAGCCACATACGTAATATTCTTGGATTGAAGGATGATGAGCATGTAGTTTCAATTATTCCTCTGAACAAAGACCTAATCGATGAACCGACAGGTCATTTCCTAGCATTTGCAACAAAGAATGGTAGGGTCAAAAAGAGTAACCTTTCCGATTACGTAAAGATAAACCGCAATGGAAAGAAAGCCATTAATCTCGACGGTGATGATGAATTAGTTACTGTGAGAAGTGGAACTGATGAACACAATGTTGTAATGGTTTCCAATTTGGGAAGAGCATGCCGCTTCGATCTCTCTACCGTAAGAACCCAAGGAAGAGTATCCAGTGGTGTTCGTGGAATTAGGCTTGAAGGAGACGGAGCTCTCGCTGGTATGATTTTGACCAATGATATCGACACAAGTGTTTTGACTCTGTCCAAACAAGGAATGGGTAAGAGAACACGGCTTGGAAAAGGAGAGAAGATTCTGACTGTCAGAGATGGAGAGCAACAATTCGATGAGAACGGTGATGCTAAGACCGAGATGGACGGATATAGAGTCACAAAACGTGGTGGGAAGGGTGTCATAACCATGAACCTCAATGATGGTGACGTCATCTCTAGAGTACACCAAGTTCCAGACTTAGATGACCAACTGTTCCTGTTATCTGGCAAAGGAGTTGTTATCCGAATCTCTGCAGTTCAGACTAAAGAGACATCCGGCCGGTCCTCAAAAGGTACACGTGTTATGGAATTACGTGCTAAATCCAAGAACTCTTTCATCGATGAATTAATTTTCAGTGCTAGGATGCCTGCAGAGTTAGCAGGAGAAATTTTGACTGAAAAACCAACTGAAGATGAGGGCGAAGAAACCCCCACTTCAGTCGGCGAAGAAGAGTGATACTTTATCCGACGGGTTCAAACACTGACCGCCCATCAGCCCAATAAGGGAGCGCAAGCATTCCGACTAGGTGAATAGCATGAATGAAGATAATCTGATTTATGATTGGAATGTTGTTGATTATGAGTATTCTAGAGATTCTTCGAATCACCCACATGGAGTTTGGTTCGATGACGAAACCCTTCGTGATGGTCTACAAAGCCCGAGTGCATTGAATCCATCAATCGATCAAAAGATTGAACTTTTGACATTCATGGAAAAACTAGGAATCCAGAAAGTAGACTTAGGACTCCCAGGAGCAGGTCCTTTCCATCTTGAGCACATCGATTCAATGTTAAGCCACATCAAAGATAATGATTTCAAAATCCGGCCTGGTGCGGCAGTTAGGACCCTGATGAATGATATTGAACCCTTAGTTGAGTTACAGGCCAAGCATGAGATGCAAATTCAAGCAAGTGCATTCCTTGGAACTAGCCCAATACGTCAATTTACTGAAGGGTGGACTATGGATAAGTTAGTTTCAACTATGGAAAAAGCGGTTTCATTTGCCGTTGATAATGACATACCTGTGATGTTTGTTACTGAAGATACAACTCGTTCAAAACCCGAAGATATCAAATTAATCTATCAAAGAGCAATGGATTTGGGAGTTAGGCGCTTGTGTATTTGTGATACATGTGGCCATGTGACTCCTAACGGCGTGAAACAACTACTTTCTTTCATAGACGAAGAAGTGATTAAAGATTCAGGGCACAAGCGAAGAGATATCGAAGTTAATTGGCATGGCCATCAAGACAGAGGTCTTGGAGTTGCCAATAATATTGCTGCAGTAGAGGCAGGAGCAGATGTAATCCACGGCACGGCTTTAGGAGTAGGTGAAAGGGCAGGTAATGCTCCTCTTGACCAAACTCTTGTCAATTTGTCATTGATGGGTGTAATCAAGAATGACCTTTCTTTGTTAAATGATTACGTTAGTAAAGCCAATGAGTACATCCAAGTTCCTCTACCTCGAAATTATCCAGTCTTTGGCCGTGACGCATTCGAAACAGGCACTGGAGTTCATGCAAGCGCTGTAATAAAAGCGATTAAAAAAGGCGATATGTGGCTTGCTGACCGTGTTTACAGTGGAGTTCCAGCAGGTGATTTCGGACTTAAGCAGGTTATTCGAATTGGGCATATGTCTGGACGTTCTAATATCATACACTGGCTAGAGAGCAGGGGTATGGAGGCAAGCGAAGACCTTGTTGCACACTTATTCGAAATTGCTAAGAGTCAACCAAGAAATATGGAAGAGAAAGAAGTAGAAGACGTTGTAAATGCATTTTTACAATGATCAGGATTCTGCTTCTTCCTGTTCGGTTTCATCGGCATTGATCTTGTTCCATTCAGCATCAATTGAGCCTCCAGACCATTCCCCTTTAACTTCGATTTCAACCATTTCGTCGCTATCATCTCTCCAGATTGCTTCGCCTTCACTTCCATTAACGATTAGAACTCCCCTTTCATCAACTTGTGATCGTAATAACTCAATGTGTTTAGCGACTGGAAGGAAATGTCCGACCGGAGTGCCAGCTGTAACGAATGGGTTTGTTGCAGTACAAATCATCAGGCCATCTACAGGAGCAACAATATCTACGGAAAGTCCAGGTGAGCCTGGGTCTGAAATAGTTGCAACAACATCTCCTTTCTCAACAACACTTCCTGGTTTTACAAACATGTCAAGCAATCCTCCCTCTCCTGCTCTTAACCAAGTAGAACCGCCAGCATTCAATCTAAATCGTGGTCTGCTAGGGTTTTTTGGTATGACCTTCAGTGCTCGTAAAACATTCATACATCCATGTACTGCTACCTTTACTGATGCTTGGTCAAGCCAATTAGCGCCTCCACCTTCATAGGTAATTGCAGCAATATCCATCTCATTTGCAGTTCTTCTAAGGCTTCCTTTAGGAGGCCTACTGTCGAGTACAACTTCGATTCCGAATGCCTTGGCGATGAGGTTAGATTCTGGATGAGATAAATCTCCTCTAATCTGTGGCATGTTTGACCTACCAGTTGCAGCACTATGTAGGTCGATGATAACATCTGAATCCTTAATCAGATTGCGCCTTACAGTATGTGCTACTCTTGATGTAGTGCTTCCTTTGGATAATCCGGGGAATGCTCGATTTAGGTCTCTTCCATCTGGGAAATAGCGTGATTTCGCCCTATAACCTGGGAGATTTAGCACGGGAACAATCCTTACAGTTCCTGCCATTGAACTAGGGTCTAACGCACCCTCTGGGCCAGTAAATATTGATGAAAGAAGGTTGGTACAAGCGCTTGGTCCTGTTAACTCATTTCCATGTGTTCCACCAATTATCGTGACAACAGGGCCTGGTCTAACTCCATGAAATACAGTTATAGGAATCGGCCAAGAGTCCCCCATGTCTACATTTAACAAGGGCATTTTTATTGTACGCATCTCACCTTTTTTGATACGCTTGCGTAAAAAACGAATATCTTCCCACTCAGATGAACGATCCCATTCTGGTCTCGCTTCCGATTCGTGTTCAGCCAACGCTTTTTTAATCGCTAAACGGCGAGTTTTTGGAAGTTCATGGGCGACTCTGACTCGCCGCTTCTTCCCCGCCATGCTTGTCCATTAATCGATGTGTCATCAAGGTGATGGAAGTCAGGATAAACAAATCAACCCCCTTGTACCATCAGGTGACATGGGAGCCGGAGTTCAGCGACAATATGCCCCTTCATCGATTTGCTTTGGATGCGGTCCTGCTAACGATAAGGGATTACGAATAGATTCTTACCGTTGTAAAGATGGTCTGGAATTAAGATTTACACCTTCAGATGAGCATCAGGCCTTTCCTGGAATGATAAATGGCGGTATAATCGGTAGTTTGTTGGACTGCCATGGTAATTGGGCAGCAGCTATTGCTTTGATGGATGCATCTGGATTAGATGAGCCACCCTGTACTGTAACAGCGACATACAGTGTATCATTGCGTCGACCTACTCCTGCAGGGGCTGAATTACATATTTTGGCAGAAGTTGAGGAACTTCTCGAAGACCGTGCGAAAATCGTGATGACCCTAAGTGCTGAAGGGAAAGTTTGTGCAACAGGAAAGGGACTATTTGTTGCTGTAAAAGAAGGTCATCCTGCTTATCATCGGTGGTCATGAATGGCTAAACCATCGCCTTTGCAATTAGCGGAGTTGATTGAACTTCGTGATTTTGTAATCGAGGTTATGTCGGCGATGGAAGTATGGAGTGAAGAACAACTTACTAAACTAACTGATATCCCATTGGGTGTTCTTAAGAGAAATGCTACTCAACGACATGGAGTTACTAGATGGAAGAGAGGTGTTCGGAAACCTAGCGTCCCTGAAGAGGTTGAGATTATCGATTTACATCCAAGATTAATCTCTGATGAGTGGATGCCTTATGCTGGCTGGGTAATGCATCATGAATTTGTTCACGCTTTAGGGTTTACAGCTCATGATTCTAAATTTCGATCATTGGAAGAGTTGTGGCCAAGTCCTAAATCGGGTAAAATGGGTTCTGCTTTTACCGAGATGCTTCGAAAAGAGAAAGCATCTTGGCTATGGGTTTGCAACACTTGCAAAAAAGAATATCCACGTCAAAAAGCAGGGCGTGGTAAGTATTTGTGCAGAGTTTGTCGGACTGTATTAGTCGATGTACCCAACAAAGCGTCACAGTGATTAGGTTCAGTTGCCGACATCCTTCCATGCGGAGGCTAACTGTCATACTTCTCCTCTGCTTGCTAACTAGTCCGATTGCTTCTGCAGCAATCAATTCCGAAGAAGGTGGCGGTGAACTATGGTTTTCATGCGATAGTGTTGATGATTGTACACTCACTGAATTCCACACGGGTGAAGAAAGTATAGGGGGTACTGTTAACTCAGCAACTCCATTCTCTCCAGAAACAATATTCATCGAATTACCAATGTATCCTTCACAAAATGAGATCGCACTTATCCCTGACAAGATAGATGAACTTCAAGTTGATTTACGATATCAAGACGATATTGCAGGATTTACTAGACCTGATGTAGAAGTAACAATAATCATCGCTCAATCTACGACTATTATCGATTTTGAAGGCGATGACAACCCTATTGACGGGGTCTCTGGCGCTCATTTCATTGAAAATGAGCCACTTAATCATGGAGGGGACCGGCTTCTTTGGCCAGATGAAGAAATTAGAATTTTATTGCAATTCCAAGTCGAAAGGCCAGGGAGTTGGCAGCTAAATTTACGAGGTTCTTCTTACATGTTGTTAGATATTATTTGGTCTGAAGATGTCGATTCCAGAGATGTCGACGAGCCATCGTCTGATTCATCTCCACGTTCTACAGATTTGGAGACAAATCATTTTGGAGCATTAGTAAATGATGATAGAGACTGTTGGGCATTCGAAGTCGCCAGTCACGAATTATTGAGAATTACGTTTATTTGGGAAGTAGTACCTTCAGAAATAGAACAACCTCACGGCCGACCAGACTTGATTTTGCCAGATAGAAGGTTGGCTCCAACTCCTGACTTAGAAACAGAGGTCACAAATGGTGAAACTAGGATGACTTGGCAGTGGAGGGCTCTTCCTACTGGCGATTACAATCTGTGTATTGGTGGCCAACTAAATTCATTCCAACCATATCAGTGGGCTGGACTAATTGCCTTCGAAGGAATAGGTCCTACATCACCTGAGGAATTTGATTATTCCTCATGGGAGTGGGAAGGTTTCGGTATGAAAGCCGATGAACAGGGGGCTACTGAACTCAATTCTTCATCAGGTGTTATGATTCTAATTCTTTCATTGGCAGTTTTGGTAGGACTATTTATCGAAGTTAGAGAAGATACTACGTCAAAGCCGATTAGATATGGAATATTTGTGCCGGGGGTATTGATTCTAATTTTAGGAGGGATTATTTCTCCTCTCTGGGCAATTGGTAATGAGGGCCAATCATCAGATGAGATGAGTTTAGATGAATTGGTCGACACAAGGTTGGACCAATTGTGGCACGCTTCACATCCTGGAACTCCTGCCTCATCTAGGGCTATGCACGTTGGTGCAACCTTTGGAATGCTAGAGGGGGAGATTCTATCCGTTCGTTTAGAATCGGACGCAGCCTGGCAACTTGATAATGGAAGATGGCAATTACACATTCCACAAATATATGAATTAGATTTGGAGACTTTGATATTTGCAAAGGTGGCCGAAAAAAGTACAGTACAAGCTACTGATGACATGCTTGACCAACATTCGCGCACATTTATTCTACTATCTGCAAGAACATTAGTACTCGACCTTCTCATGCTTGAGGCATTATTAGTGGTTGATGAATTACCACAATCCAATGTTATACATTTGAAAACCGAAATGGCAAAATCGGGTAGCCTAGGATTAATTCAAGACCCAACTTGGGGTACACGTCCAATCGACATACCAGAAGGAAGGTGGAGATTAATGCAAGAGAATCTCTACCCTAGTTTAATCTCAATCACAATGCTTGATGGGATAAAAGACGACTTGGAGTTCAGGGTTCTATTGGGGACTGATATCGACCACAATCTTCTCTATTCAACCAAAGCAGTCAATCCTTCATCACCACTACTAGAGTATCAATACCTTTGGGTTATTGCAGGAATAACTCTCACATTGATTGGGATTGGAATGGAAAACCGCAGAAGGCGTAATGCCAAGACAATCCTTAATCGGATTACTTCACAAAATGTGTGGAATTAATCATTCATCAAGAGAATTTAGAATCTTCTCAACTTCTTCAGTGATGTTTCCACTATCAAGTGCCTTTGCCAACTTTGTGCGCTTAGCCTTAGAAAGACTCTCAGATGCCTTTTCGATCATCTCTCTCTCCTCGTCACTGACAATACCATCTGCAATTGCTGACTTAATAGCCCCTGTTACTGCCATCTTTGCAGCATCTTCATCGCTGATTCCAAGAACGTTTTGAATAGCTTTTAATTCTGCGAGTTCTTTGTCTGTAATGACTCCATCAGAAAATGCATTTTCATATTCTTTGACGAGGAAATCAGCATATGCGTTTGGATTGATGATTACATCGCGAATGAGTCCGTAATCTACAGATCCTTGCCTCGATGACATTTCTAGGAGGACAATAGACTTGCGAACTTCCTTAATCGCCATGTCTTTGAGTCCATGTGCAGCCCAGAAGAGTCCTGAAACCGCTACAGCAGCAGCGAACCATCGCATAACATCTGGGTCTACCAAATTACCAGGTGAAATCAACTGGAAAATCCCTATTACTGCCATTAAAGATCCACAAATAACCTCGAACCAATCATTCAAATCAGGCTCATCATCAAAGACTGAAAGTCTCTCATCGACCATGCTATCTCCCGGGCTCATATTAGTGGCCACATTATGGATAGGACTTGAGGATGTCGGCGATTTAATCGCTTACCTTTTGGACTATTGACTCCCACTAATAATTCATGGGTGAGCCTGAACGCGCAATTTCGCAACTTGGTCTGCCTGAAAACCTTGTTGAGTTTTTCGATAAACAATGGGGGATTTCAACCTTGCACCCTCCTCAAGCTGAAGCGATGACTTCTGTACTTTCGGGCCGCAATACCATGGTTTGTATTCCCACTGCAAGTGGTAAAAGTTTAGTTGCTTTCATGGGGATAGTTCATCAAATAAAAGTAAAAGATGTTGGCTCGAGAGGGATTTACATCGTTCCCCTCAAAGCACTCGCGAGCGAAAAACAAGGGGAATTGAAACAATTGGGCGAATATCTCGGTTTGAAAATAGGATTAGGAATCGGAGATGCCCCAAATGAAGCAAAGCAAATTGATGATTGTGACATCTTGGTTTGTACCAGTGAAAAGTTAGATTCACTAATGAGGTCAAAACCCGAAGTATTACGTCGTGTATCGGTTGTTGTGGCGGATGAGTTCCATCTGGTAAACGATAGTCATAGAGGACCTACAATGGAAATAAATCTGGCAAGAATACGCCATCTACTTCCTAATGCTCAACTAATCACGCTTTCAGCGACTGTCGGGAACTCGCAAGATCTCGCAGATTGGTTGGATAGCGACTTGATTTTATCCGAATGGCGGCCAGTAAGTTTGGAGTACGCTACTCTTGCTGAATTGGATTTAGAACCTCGTGCCATACAACAGAGCGAACTAACATCTGAAGGTTCACTCAATCCTCCAAGAACTCTATCTGGGCCTAAAAGTCACATCGCTTGGGCTGCATTGAGTGATGTCCATGAACAGGGAGGACAATTGCTAGTATTCGTTGCAGCACGCCGTTCAGCCCAGTCTGAAGCTAAAAAATTGGGTCAAAGAATGTACAAGCACCTCTCAAAGATAAATCCTGAATCTCTTTTGGCATTAAAGGAGTTATCAGAGAAACTTTCTCGAACTTCTAATTCAGCAATGGGTGATACTCTTGCACAGTGTGTACTTGGAGGAGTTGCTTTCCATCACGCTGGTCTAAGGCATAACCAGCGTACTTTAATCGAAGATGCATTTAAAGAACGTAAATTACACTGTCTTTGTGCAACACCGACTCTTGCTGCTGGTGTCAATCTACCAGCGCGCAGAGTTTTGGTTAGAGATTTGAAAAGATATGAAGATGGTATGAGTCGTTTCCTACCTGTAATGGAAGTTAGGCAGATGCTTGGTCGAGCAGGAAGGCCGCGCTATGACCCTATTGGTGAGGCTTGGCTAGCATGTAAGGGAGGAGATCCAAGGGAAGTTGCTGATGAAATAGCGAGCCGTTACATCCATGGCCCGGTAGAAGATATAACTTCTAAATTAGCGGCTGAACCTGCAATGAGGTTTCATTTATTGTCATCAATAGCAACAGGAGGCTTGCATTCAAGAAGCGATATTGCAGGGTTTTTCTCCAGTACCTATCTTGGCCATTCCCAAACTCATTCATATCTCCAAGAGAACATTGATTCAATGCTTAGATGGCTAGTTGAAAAAAGATTTATTCGGAGAACAAATATTGGAAGCGTCAGTGAATCATGGGATGATGAAACACCTTCCTGGGTCGAAGCAGCTCAATCTGCATCGGGAGTAGATTTCAAATCAACTAAATCAACTAAATCGAAAGAGCCTACAGAGGCTACTTTTGGCTTTCAGAGGGCTTCAACTATCAAAATTTCAACTCCAAATTCATTTGATGTTGAAGCCTTAGATACCTCGTATGAAGCGACTCCTATGGGTGAAAGAGTTGCACAACTGTATATCGATCCTCTAACGGCTGATATTCTAATCGATGGATTACGTAGGGCTGTTAGGAGAATCGTTCGTAAATCATTACCTGTGACGGAATTTAGTTTATGCCATTTAGTCGCATCAACACCAGATTTCCTTTCATTTTGGCCCAAATCTAGTGAGTTAGAGTTTGGTAGTACTCTTCGGCAAAAGGCAGCACTAGTTGAAGATGAACTTCTAATTGAAAGTCCAATCGACGAAAGAGCGATGGGATTAGTAAAAAGTGCATGGTGTACCGAAATGTGGTACGAAGAAGAAGACATGCGCAATATCGAAAAAGAAATAGGAGTGACTCCGGGGGATGTTCATTCACGAACTGACTTGATGGCATGGCTTCTATTAGCCTCTAGAGAGGTCCTTTTACGAGATGAAGTGTTTGCTGACGAGCATCTGGAATATGTGGTGCAACTTGCTGGACTGATCGAATTAACAAGGTCTAGAGTTAGAGCTGGTTGTAAAGAGGATCTGCTTCAATTAGTGCAGGTACGAAATGTAGGGCGTAATCGAGCAAGGACTCTTTCTCAAATGGGAATTCGTACTCCTGCGGACCTTTTGGCTATGAGTAATAAAGAGTTAGACTCACTGAGATCAAAACGTGGATGGGGCCCTGTTCTTGTTGAAAGGATATTAGAATCGGTACGAAGTCTATCGGTTACATCCAAGCCTAAACCTCCTAGAGGTGACGATGAGCCATTACCTGGTGAGCGTCAGGGTTGAAACAGAGAGTGCTATCGGGATAATGTGTCCGCACCACCTTTCCCTTGTAGCAGGGTATCTTTCGATATCCCTTGTGAGGACCCTAGAGCGCTTGCAATATCTTGGATTGAAACCCGTGAATCAGAACATTGGGCTTTGATTAGTGGGTCTTGTCTTGCCAGTGATATTCATGGCTGGGTCGCTCACCAAGTTCTTATGAGAAATAGTGAAAGAAAATTGATGAAATCAAATTCAATGGATGGTGAATTTATTCGTTTACTATCTGGAACCCACCATGTGGCTGCTAGTTTCAAGAGAGCAGGTCTCTGTAAAGGGGATAAAACCGCTTGGATTGTAGATTTGTCATGTACTGAAAGTCAGGACATGTTTGCAGAGCATGCTAACAGAATGAGATTCCAAATTTTAGATGACAGACCTAATTTGTCAATTTTTGATAGCGAAAGAATGGGTATTGAGAATGGCCAAGATGAAAATGCTGCAATAGCTCATATTCACCTCGCAGACTTACGCTAGAATTCGTAAATGTCAAAGGGCCCCTCCTCTACCATCGGAATATGGTGGTAGCAACTCGTCAAACGGATTCTTCAATTTCTAGCGGCAGAATGCTTGATGAAGACAAGATTACCAAGGCTCTCAACTTTGCTTCGAGTCTCGGTGCAGAGTACGCAGAGATTCGATTGGTTAGTGAAACTACCAACACAGCATCACTGAAAGATGGAAAACTAGAACGGGCAATTCCTGGACAAGAAGTCGGAGTGACGATGAGAATTCTTGCTGATGGGGCATGGGGTGTCCATTCGACTAGCGATATATCTTCGATAAGTCAACAAGTAGAATCAACATACCGGCTAGCAAAAGCAGTTGCTGCACGACGTTCACCTTCTCAAATAGCAGTTGGTTTAGCAGAGGTTCCAATTATTCAAGATGAAATTCACTGGAAAAGTGCCAAGGACATTAGAGATACTGACCTTGACAAAAGAATCGAATTGATGTTGGCAATCGATAATGAAGCAAAAGATGATTCAAGAATTGTTTCTACCGCTACTGGCTGGTCAGATGAGCACATTCACACAGAACTGATGACAAGTGAGGGGATGAACCGTGTTTGGTCCTTCCAGAGAAGTCTGATCAATGGAATGGTTACCGCTAGAGATGGCGATGACGTAGTGTCCTATAGAATGAGGCATGGGGGTGAAGGTGGCCTTGAGGTAATCGAATCTTGCGACTTAGGGGAAATGGGGCGTAATGCTAAGATTTCAGCCCTAAGATTACTAAATGCTGAAAGAGCACCATCTGGTAAAATGCCTCTTGTAGCAGATAGAGATTTGACAGGGGTATACATTCACGAAGCCTTAGGACATCCTTGTGAGGCTGATTTAGTGGCCGCTGGCGATTCTTGCCTCGAAGGTCGTTTGGGCCAAACTATTGGTTCTGAGATTTGTACAGTAATAGATGATCCAACTTTAAGAGGCGGATATGGTTGTTATCCCATCGATGATGAAGGGGTCGATACAAGGCCAAAGAATCTAATTGTAAACGGTGTGCTAACCGAATATCTCAACCATCGTGAAACCGCACACAGGTATGACCTAGAGCCAAATGGCGGTGCTAGGGCACAAGATGGCTTACATCATCCACTTGTAAGAATGTCAAATACCATTATCCAAGGTGGTAATCACAAAGATTTGGATGAACTGATTGAAGATATCGATTATGGGATATATGCCTGTGGCAGTAGAGGCGGACAGGTAGATACCGGTAGAGGCTCTTTCCAATTCGCAGCACAGGAAGCATGGATTATCGAAAACGGCTCCCTCTCACGTCCAGTAAAGGATGTCAGTGTTTCAGGAATGACACTTCAAATTCTCAAAGACGTAGATGGATTAACTCGTGACGCACATCTTGCTGCTCCGGGTTTCTGTGGGAAGGGACAAACTGTACCTGTTGGCGATGGCGGCCCTTTGATGCGCATTAGAGAAGCATTGGTGGGATGATTATGATTCCTGATGATGCAGTTGAGAGACTTTTAGAGTCAGCTCAGGCCATTGGAAATGCTTGTGATAAGGCAAACGTTCAGCAATGGGAAGTATATGCAACTCAGGGGTATGGTCATTCACTTGAAATTGAAGCTGGAAGGATTTCAATGGCTTCAGGAGGAGGTGAAGGTGGCTTTGGAATTAGAGTGGTTGAAGATGGGCGATATGGATATGCGCACTTAGTAGACCCTAATTCAGCTTCAAGAGCGATCGAACAGGCCCTAGGTATTGCTAAGCGCTCACCATCCATTGAGGGATTTGAATTACCTGGAAACAGTCCAGCACACAAAGTTGGAGGTATGAAAGATAAAGCGATTCTAGACATGGGTCCCGAGGACTTGTTAGAGCAAGGTGACCAGATACTTACTAGGGTGGCTGAATTAGATTCAAGAGCTATTGCAGTAGGTGGTGGCATCGGTGTTGGAGCAGGTGCTGGAGCAATCGTTACCAGCAGTGGAATCCAAGAAGGAGGAATTCATACCTCTCATGGACTTGGAATTCATGTTTCCATTGATGAGGATGACCAACTCACCTCTTCATATGAAGGAGAATCATCTCGTTCAATACTAAAGGACTTGACTTCAAGTGTCGATAAAGCGGTACATTGGTCACAAGCAACCCGGGAAAAGATACCAGGTGGCGCTACAGAAGATTGTCCGGTTTTGATGACTTCAGATGGTTTTTCTCGATTATTCTCAGTTGTAGTTCCTGCTGCAATAAAGGGTGAGAGATTAGCACGTGGTGAATCCTTTTGGTCAGGTAAGATGAATCAAAATGTTATTGCAGGACACCTTTCTCTAGTCGATGATGGTTTGATGGAAGGGGGAATGGCTTCAGGGTCAAGAGATGATGAAGGTGTGCCTAGCAGAACTCAAACTCTCGTGGAATCCGGAAGACTAACCGGTGAATTATGGTCCACTCGTGATGCAGCAAAATTAGTTGCTGAAGGAAAGGTTTCGTCAGCAAAATCAACAGGTTCGGCTTCAAGGGGAGGACATACTTCACCACCTGTTTGTGGTTGTAGTGATCTAACTTTGTCATCCTCTGCAAATACGATGTCGAGAGAACGTTTAATCGAGGAAATGGAGAATGGGTATGTTGTTCACAGCGTCATGGGTGCCCATACCGCCAACCCTACAAGCGGAGACTTTTCAGTTACTACTTCGACTATATTGAGAGTCGAGGATGGCCAAATAGTAGGCTCGCTTTCCCAGGCTGGATTATCCGGTAATATGGCTAAGTCTCTTTCTGGTCGAGTTGTATTGGGTGATTCACAAAAACGCAAGGGTTCATACAGTACTGGCTCTATGCATGTCCCAGATATTCTGTTGATGGATGGTCTGAGAATTAACCCTGCTTAACTGCCTATACTTTCATTTTTAGGCGTGAGCGGCAGACATCTTCAAGAACCGTCTCCAACGAACATTAAACTCCACGGAGGTGAAAGGGAGTGTCCACAAAACTAAACCAACCAGCACGAAAGCCCAAACACCCGTCCTGCGACGGGCCTGAAGATGAAATTAAACCGTCGAGGTGTTCTTGATGTCAGAAGACTATGCTCCGCATGTAGCAGAGGTTCTCAAGCAAGTGCCTGAAGCCGATGCTGAGAAAGTGTCCGAAGCATTCGCAAGGTATGAGAAAGATTTCTTGATACCTCCAGAAGATGCAATGCGCTCAGTTTTACGTCGTTTCCAATCAGATAACGGAATCGTAACTCCTACTTCGTCTCAAGCCGGCTCTTCACAAAAACAATCCATTCCGATTAAGAAGGCTGCAAAACTTTCCGAATTATCGTCGGAAGATAGAAATGTCGAAATCGAAGTTGAAATCGTAACTCATAATCCTAGAACTACCATGGTTAGAGGGGAAGAGAAAGTAGTTCCATATGGTCTATTAGAAGACCAACCGTTTTTAGAAGGCGGAAATAGAACAAGATGGGAATTCAAAGATTGGGGCAACCATCCTAATATTGCTCCAGGAGCAGTTGTAAGACTCGAAGGGGTTTCAGTCAATGAATATCAGGGACGAATGAGCCTCAACATCAATCAATCCAGTAGGGTGGTTGTTCTTCGAGAAGGTGTTAGGACGGTAAATACACCTGGGGAGCCAGTTGAAATCAATACGATTACTACTGAGGGTTCAATAACAGTAGTCGGCCGATTATTAGCAAGTAGAAAAGATGTGATTCATCGAAAAGATGGTTCAGCAACAATAGACGTTGTTAGAGGGCGTATTGCAGATGATACTGGCGCTATTGGTTTCCTTTCATGGGAACCATTTGACCATGAAATTGGTTCACTATTGAAAATTGAAAACGTGCAAGTGAAAACTTTCAGAGAGACCCCAGAACTCAATATTGGCTCGTCGGCTAGAATCGAGATTTATCACGATTCTAATTTTGCATCAGCCGATGACTTAGTAGCGCGTTCGGTTAGTAGAATTGAAGATCTGAGAGATGGTTCAAGAGATGTTGAAATTATAGTCGAAGTTCAAAAGATGATTAGACGTGATTTCAAAGGTAAAGATGGCGAAGATAAGAGCGTCTGGTCTGGCGATATTGCCGACCCTACAGGAAGATGTCGCTGTTCTATATGGTCTGAGCCTCCTTTCGATTTCGAAGCAACACCCGTTGTAATTCGCCTGCGCGGAGTTAGAGTAAGGGCTTGGCAAGGAATTCCAGACATTACAATAGACGATGTGTCACAGATTGAAATTTTAGCAGCACCTCCATGGGGTGCTGATGTAGATTTAGCAAATAATATCGTGGAAGTGGCATTGTCTGACTTAGCATCTGGCGCTAGTAGAGTGGGTATCTCAACTTCAGGACATATAATTTCGGTTCGTGAAGATTCCGGGATAATCAGTAGATGTTCTGAGTGCCGCAGGGTACTACGTGATGGTGAATGTGCTACTCATGGGCCACAAGAAGGCGATGCAGATGTACGGATGCGATTGGTATTAGATGATGGCGTATCTACAATCTCATTGATTGTAAACAAGGCCGCATCTGAATCGTTGATTGGAATGAATCAACAATCTATTGCAGCAGATATTTCAGAAAATGGTTCAATGGCATTTGTTCAGAATCTTAGAGAAAGGCTACTTGGGCGGCAATTGAAAGCATCAGGTAGGACAATCGTCGATGAACAAGGAGCAATGCTTCTTTCAGATGATGTTGAATTGATCGAACTAGAATCTGAATTGATAGCAGCCGAGTTAAGAACTAAATGGGGGGTGGTTTGATTGCAACCAGCAAAAAGAGCAAAGAGACAACCAGCATGGCATATGCTTGCTTCTGAATTTGGCGAATCAACTTTGCACCAGCAAGGTTCCGGCGAATTTGACCCACTATTCCTAATTACTAAACTAGGGGCGAAAGTCAACCGCTTGGTGGTCGCAGGATTACTAGAACGCCTTGAGCCACGTGAAACATCGAATGGAGCAACATTGTGGCAAGGCCAAATTAGAGACCCATCGGGTCTGCATTATTTTTCAGTGGGAGATTATGCCCCTGAATCTATGCGTGAATTCACAATACAATTGGCTGCTAGAATCGATGACGGCGAGTCAATAATGCTACTTATGGTTGCTAAAGCTAGATATTTCCAATCGGAAGAAGGTGCGGTTTACACTAGTTTGCGACCAGAAGAAGCAGCCGTAATTGCTCGTTCAACATATTGTGAGTGGTTGGTTAAGGCAGCAGATGGGATGCTAAATCGTATAGATGCTCAAGAGAAATCAGCCCCTCTTGAAAAATCGATTGAGTCTTTGAAGTCAGGTGGTATTCCTGAGCACTTGTGTGAGAGCCTAATATTGGCAAATGAACATTATGGGGATATCGATCTTGAAACCTACAGGCTGAACATTATGCAAACTTTAGATATCGCAGAAAATCGAATGCCGTCTGTTAAGGCCTCAACTCCTTCGCCCCAAGTTAGCCTGGATGTAAGCGGTGGTGAAACACAAACTCCTGAAGGAACTAATGATGAATCAACTGACTTGAACAAGGTAATTCTTGACTTAATCGCACGTTTGGACCAAGGTGAAGGTGTAGATTTCGACACACTTCTCTCAAATGCATCCGCTAGAGGGCATGACCGTGATGCTGCTGAAGCCAGTTTAGATGAATTGTCAGAACAAGGGTCAGTCCACGAACCTCGTTTTGGGTGGTTTAAGATAACAGTTTGAGGCATTTTACTCCAACAGGTTCAAGGCCCATTCGCGACCTCCTCAGTTTACAGGTGAGAACAATGGGAGGAACAGATTTCTTTATTCGTCCAGCAAGTGGAACTTCTAGCTCAGACTGGCTAAGGCTCCCTAATGCCGATATTAGCGTTGTAATAAGTCGAAGAATTACCCGCACAGTGCTACATGGAGGGGAAGGGGATGATTTGGTCGACGAAGGTGCAGAATCTGCAGTTTATACTGTTCGCGGCGAAATGAATTTAGATGAATATAAGAAAATTCTGAAAATGTTCCGTAGCGGCCAACCATATATTCACGACCCATTTGAAGAAAGAGACGTAAAGGCTGTTTTTGGAAAAATGGAATACGATGGTTCAGAAAAAACCTATAATTTCGAATTCATTGAAGATATACGTTGAGGTGAAATTATGCGTTCGTTAGATGAGTCTAGAGAGATCCTCTATGTGATTAGGACTCTTGACGTTCTAATGGGTTCAGGTGTAGGTCTTGAGGCTGCTATACACTCTATTGCTCAGGGTGGCTATGGTATTATTTCCACTGATTTCGCAGACTTGATGGCAAATATAAACAAAGGACGGCCAATTGAAAAAGAATTACGTTCACTTCTAAAAAAGGCAGAGAATGATGGCTACAAAAGAGTCATCAACACTATGATTAACAATATTACTCAGAATACAGACATCATTGAAACTTTGCGCAAGCAAGGTGAAAGAATGGAAGAAGTACGTACTGAGAACGTTAAAGATTACATTGAACAATTAGGGGGCGTTCCAGAAACGTTATTGTCGATTGGGATGATAGGTCCAATTATTTTGTCGATAGTTGGAATAATTCCACAATTGATTTCTGGAGGTCTAGCCGACATGGTAGGCAATTTAGAACAGGATACAGCGATGAGTATTGTCAATGTTGGATTATTCATTACTTTGGTAGGTATGGCATTAACCGGTCTCAAGGCTCACACAAAGGACCCGGGGTTGTGATTTCATGATTTTCGAGATTCTTGAGATGTTTAGAAACGACCCTTTGTTATTGTTCATGATAACAATAGGTGTCGCTTTCGCAATTGGGGGCGTCCCTCCAATTATTGAACGCCAAAGACGCAGGGGAATTGAGAATGATTTGCCTGCAATGTTAGAGGCTTTATCCGATTCACTTGGTGCAGGGCTTGGTCTACAACAGGCTATGATGGCAGAAGCAGATCGCAATAGTGGTACTTTGGGGCGACTGCTAAAGGAAACACTCGCTGAAAGTCACGCATCCTCCTTTGACTCAGCCTTAGCTAACTTTGCAACAAAATCACGTTCCGCTCAAGTCCAAAGAGTGATGCACTTAATTTCAACAGCCCTAGAGCAAGATGCTCCGTTGAAAAGTATTCTATCCGATATGTCTCGAGACTATGAACGACTGAATGATTTGATGAACCGCAGAGAGTCTGATTTGACAGGTCGTGCGATTCTCATCATTATGTTCGTTTCAATTGGTCTTCCGTTTTTGATTGCATTTATTGTGGGGTTATTTGCTCCTAAAAGCCAAGGTTTCCAATTGGATGAATTTAATTCATCTTTCACACTCTTCTTTGGTGGAGCGTCATTAGTATCCCTAGGTGTGAGTGGGCGTATGCTAGGTAGAATGCGTTCTACACTTTGGTGGGCTCCATTGTGGATGGCGATTTCTATGTCAATTTATCATGTCGGAGTTATTGTAATTGGAGGCTAAAAAATGGAAAAAATATTGGAACAATACGGAAGAGTAACCATTTACATGGAAGGAAATCATCCATCGCCTATGTATTACGCCGATGGCGGATCAGAACCAAATCCATATGGCAATCTAGCAGTTCTTCTCGAAGATGATAACTTGGAAGAAGTGATGTACAACGGTGGCTCGCAATGCGTAAAAGTCGCGCACAGAGATCATGGAATGTGCAGAACAAACGTATTCGTCGATGACCAGCAAGGTCTTGAAATCGCTAGAAACATAGCAGCATTTACTTCGGTCCCATTAGGTGATGGTCCAGGAATGGTACCAATTTTCGACGGAAGACTTCCAGATGGAAGCCGAGTTAACGGAACTATTCCTCCAGTGTCTCCCGATGGACCTACGCTGACAATTCGTAAATTCCGTGAAGATCCGTTAACAATTATTGATTTGATTAAATTTGGAACAGTAAACTTACGTCTTGCCGCAATGATGTGGATTTGGATTGAAGGATTGGACAGCCGTCCTGCAAACTTCGTTATTGCAGGTGGAACAGGTTCTGGTAAAACCACTACCTTGAATTGCTTAGGGATGTTCATTCCATGGCATAAGCGTCTCTTAACCGTAGAAGATACTGCTGAATTACAAGTTTACCACGACCACTGGCTAAGAATGGAAACTCGTCGTGAAAGGCCGGATGGAACTCCTGCTGTTGACATGAATGATTGTCTAAAATCCAGTTTAAGGATGCGTCCCGACCGTATTATAGTTGGAGAAGTAAGGTCCAGCGAAGCAGCTACTTTGCTTACTGCAATGAATACAGGACACGATGGTTCATTCGGTTCACTCCACGCAAATACAGCCATGGAAACAATTACCAGAATGATAAATCCTCCAATGAATGTCCCTCCTATTATGTTAACAGGATTAGATCTAATCATTATCCAAGCACGTTTGCATGTAAATGGCAAAACAGCAAGAAAGATTACTGAAGTTGCAGAAGTTGCAGGAATGGAAGGGGATAAACCTCGTCTCAATGCAATCTGGAAATATAATGCTGCGACAGATACTATTGAGGAAACAGGAATTCCTTCTAAGATGCGAGAAACCATCTGTAAAGCAGCAGGTATCGCTCCAGCCCAATATGAGCAACATCTCGTTCAAAGAGAACAAATATTAGCGGATTTACTACGCAGAGATATCAGAGATATCGATACAGTAACCAAGGTAGTACAAGGCTTCTACGCTTCACGTTAATTGTTAGAGAGATTGAGGCGAGCGAGTAAATCGTCAACTCCGTCAATTCTATTTCTCATAGATGAAACTCTGTCTGCTGCATCAGCAACAGATTCTGCAAGAACAACTTCTTCACTGGTTTCTTGAGTATCTGCTGAGGTTTTGAATTGCTGAGCCAATCTCTTCAAATCCGAAATTATAGAGTCAACTTCAGTATCTGAGACCTTTATTCCGGGGGCTATTCTAGGGATTTCAGAGGGGGATATGTGGCCTAACTCGGCCCCAATGACTCCTGCAGCAGCAACCACTCGAGGTCGTAATTCTGAATTATTAACATCGTATCCCTTCTTTTCGAGGAATCTAATGACTAGTGCTTGCTGAGGTTCTGAATAAGTTCCGTCAGATTTGTTGAGAATGGCTTCAACTAATTGTTCAAACCCATCAATATTTCTTTCAAGACGATCAAGTGTTCTCCTTTCGCTAGTTTGAAGGTGTACAGCTCCATGCTGTAGTAATCGAATCACTCTGTTCCTTCTAGCAGTTCTAGGGTCACTTGCAGCAATCTCATCATCTAATGATATTTGTAAATCAAATAGTGCATGTAATCTTCCTGAAATCGATGGTAGTCGTAAATCTAGATTCAATTCTCGTGCCTTATCTTCAAAAGCCATTCGGGATTTAACCATATTTCCATCGGATGATGCGATTATTTCCGGTAGTACGTCCCTCAAAATACCGCGTGCTTCTTCGAAAGCACGCAGTGCTTCTCTCTCACGCCACGAATTAGGCATTGTGTGCATTGCATCCTTTTCTGCTTTAGCCATTGAGTTGAGTGTATACAATCTCGCTTTGACATAATCTGAAGCATTAGAATCTTTTACAGGAAGTCCATGAGCGGACAGGCTGGATATGAATGCTTCAACATCTTCAGTGTCTGTTGCTGAGCCGACCAACAAGTAATCTCTGCACAATGCATCAATTTCTGCAGTCCTCCCCTCAATCTCAATAACCGATTCTGTGATTTCGACTACAGGTGGAATTGGCATAGGGGTTGGTTTTGGTGAGATGTCAATCACTTGTACTTCGCTGACATCAACAATATCTTCCATAATCTCTATTTCTCTCGGCGCATAATTCGTTGGTCTTTCAGCGATTTGTGGTGTTGGGACCAGTTCGCTCTGTACTTCAACCACATTGATTGAATCGCTTGTTGACGATTGGAATTCATCGGAAGGAGATGGAATGTTGATAACCTTAGGAGCGCCTCTTGGCCTTCTCAAACTCTTTTTGATTACTCCCCAGGATCCAGATTGTGATGTTAGTACGCCTGCTACTCTCATCAGGAGTGCTTGTTTTGTACCAGAGCGTGGTAAATCTAATTTAGAACATAATTCATGTAAATGGTCACGAGATAATCCGTCGAGCTTTTCTGGTGTTAGTTGTTTAGCATCGTGATTAAGATGTAAATACAGCCGTTGTCTTCTCTCTCGAATAGAGCCAGACTTCTTTACTCCAAATACAGCAAGTACATCTCCAATGTCATTATTTAGAATCGAATCAATACCTTCTGGGGAGAAATCCCACTCGTCCAATACGAGGTCTGCAACCAATCGTGCACGTAAAACTTCGACAGAACCATTACGAGAAAGACCATGCTCAGCACAGATCTCTTTCAGACGATCTAATCTTGCCTGATGTAGTTCAGAAAGAAGAGATTGCTTGTCATTCATTGGCATTCCTCGATAACTCTCCACTCCTCTCCATATTTGAGGTTGCACCCCTGTGAAGGTGCTTAGAAGCACTTTCTGAAGGAGTAATTTTCACCTCAAGGCCCCTACGGGGCCAACAAATATCGAGTTTCTTCATTGCAACACCTTCAAGCGCCGCCAATACTGAGAACAGGGCAGGGCGAAGTATGGGGCGATACGAACGCGCAGCAAAAGGTTCTCTAAAAGAGGCAACTGCGCTAGCCTCAGGTATTATCGATAACATTAGGTATGATTTGCGCCGTGAAGAAGTTCGTCTTGAAGATGAAATGAGAGATAGAGTTGAGTCGGTACAATCAATCCTAAACGAAGTCGCTAGTATTCAGGATGCTATTATTGCAGGTTCTTTAGAAGTAAAAAGAGAACTTGAAAAGGCTCAAAAAAAGATGATTAAAGGTGGTGACCGTGAAACAATGGTAACTCAAATAATAGGTTCTGCCAACCGTTTAGGGGAACTAAGGTCTCTGCACATTGATGCAGTGGATAGAATCCAGGGTGTATTGGCAAGACCTCCATCTGGTGTCGATATAATTGAAAGGTTGACTACAGATATACTGAAACTATCAGGGTCTTGGGAATCTTCAGCAAGGGAAATAGATGAATCTATTTCAGATGTAGTAGACTCCAATCCTCCTCTTGAGATGATTGAGTTGTCTAGAGAGTTGAACAACAATGGGTATGACTTGATTCTAGCAGGAGATAATCGCGACCCTGAACATATTCAAAAATGTAAATCTAAAATTAGAGAATTAACCGGCGAAGAATCTCATAATTAATCGGGATTCTCATCTTCCATCATTGGTAAATGAATCCTTTCATCAGATAATCTTCCTTTTGCGACCAAATCATCGATGTATACATCCATCAGTTCTTTCATTCGCCCTCGTGTTTCTTCAACAGGCTTCTCTCGCATAATTTTCAGCAATTGAGTCCAATTATTTAGGACTTTGAGCGAAGCAGAATGGCTTTCGGCAGGTTCGAATATTTTCTCAACACCTGCTGTAACAGTTCCATCTCTGTTCAGAGTTTCAAGTGTTAAATCAAGTCTTATCTTACCACCCTTGATTTGATCCTTGTCAGTGACAATACCACGGCTTGCCAAATCATCACCTGTACGTTGAGCTTCTCGAAGAATGGTTCCAACCTTTCTCTGTTCAATCATCATAGCAACTTTGTCATGCATTACGACATCTATATTGTCTAACAGCGTCATTTCTAAACGCAAAGAGAGTGCTGCACCTGCATCGATAACTTCAGTAATGCCGGTTATAGGGAAGTCTTGTCTTGAAATCAATACAGTAAAGCCTTCTAGTGGTACAGGGATAAAACGGAACCTCTCGATATTATCTCTCTGCATTCCCAATGTATGTCGCCTAGTTCTAAACGGTAAGCATGCATGTAGGGCCCTTGGAATAATGTATCCATCTATTGAATTATCTAGTCGTAGATCTTCGAGCCACCTTGCTCTTTCAAGCGCTTCTTCAGGTGCTTCTCCAAACTCATCAGGAAGCATTACATTGATGTCCTTACGAAGTCTAATCATTTGACGACGTACAATCTCACAATCTGCGATAATTATTGCACCTTTTGGCACATATTCTGGCTTATCCTCACTAACCAGTACACGAGTAGGTTCTCTACGAGGTAATACAATGGAGGCTACCAAATCACTTTGCCTATTTTCATACCACCATCTGCCAGATGCGGCTACAAGGTCTCCGTGACCGCCGCGCAATAATTCAATGGCTGATTCAATGTGGGGTACTTGGCGCTCGACTAGAGTTAATCCTTCGGGATTATTCTCTATCAATTTCGTGACATGTGTGTGGACCCCGTCACCAATTTCGGGACTCAAAAGGATTTCAAATCGTTCCTTTTCGTTCATAAAATCCACCTCGGCCAGCATATGCCGGCAACCAAAGGGCGCCCGCCACTCGTTAAGAAGGCGACCCTTGTGGGGTATTCCATGGAGGACAGTGTTGCTCTTGACAATCTCGAATCAATGCGTGATTTAATCAATGCCAATCTGGAGTCCATAATTATAGAGCAGCGTGCAATTTATGGCGAAGTTGCAGAGTTATCTGGACGCATCTTATTGGCTGGTGGAAAGAGGCTTCGTCCGATTCTCGTGATTTTGGCCTATGAATTAGCAGGTGGTCAAGATATTGATGAAGTACTGCCCCTTGCTCTTGCTTCAGAATTCATACATACTGCAACTCTTGTTCATGATGATATCAATGATGAATCCCTTACTCGGAGAGGTCAAGACACTTTGCAAGCAATAGTTGGACAGGCGAAAGCCATTATTGGTGGTGATTGGCTATTCGTACAAGGCTTTGGTCTGGGTGGAAGGTATCGAAAAGAAGTAGTCGATGTTATGGCTCACTATTCTTCACAATTGGCTAGTGCTGAATTCAGCCAACTAGATCATGTCTTAGATTTATCAACATCTCCTGAAGACTATCTTCAAATTGTTAGGGGTAAGACAGCAGGACCATTTGCAGCAGGATGTAAAGGTGCAGCATTAGTAGCCAATGTCAGTGAACAAGAGTGTAATGCTTTGTTCGACTTTGGAATAGAATTGGGTATTGCTTTCCAGTTAGTAGATGATTTACTAGATATTAGAGGCGACGAAAGAATGGGCAAGCCCCGTGGTTCTGATATCTATGAAGGTAAGATGACATTGCCTCTTATCCACGCTTTGACCCTACTTCATGGAGAACAAAGGGTTAGGTTAGCAGAAATAATTCGTAGTTTCGATGATTCATTATTTGAGGAACTAATCTCATTATTAGAAAGCGCTGAAAGTTTAAAATATTCTGAAATTTTGATAAATAATCATTTAGAGAGAGCATTAAATCATCTTGAATGTTTCAAAGATTGTGACGCGAAGCAACTGCTTAAACACGTAGTCAATATGGTTCAGAATCGTCACTCATGAGGTGGTAGTGTGTCAGATTTTGTTCGAGACGTAATAGTGATTGGAGGTGGGCCTGCTGGAAGTACCGTGGCTCGATATGCCGCTGAAAAAGGAGCCGACGTTCTGGTTATAGACGGTAGAGACCCGATTGGAACACCATTGCAATGTGGTGAACTTGTTCCCACCAATGATGAGATGAGGCGCTTATGCCCTGATGTTCCTGATATGGATGAGCTTTTCCAAACTCCAGAAGAAGCAATATCTCGGCATTCTACCAAAATGCATCTGGTCCCCCCTTCAGGAAAACCTTTGAAATTTGATTTCGATGGATTTGTGCTTAATCGAGTTGCTCATGACGAGTTCTTAGTAGAATTAGCTAAAAAGTCAGGTGCAGATTTCTTGATTGATTCTAGAGTTAAGTTGGTTGAAGACAACAAAGTAATACTAAGAAACGGAGATACTTACACTGCTAAGATTATAGTTGACGCAGGAGGCCATAATGGACCAATCAGAAGAGATTACTGGACTGAAAAGTCAACAAAAATCCCAGTGAAGTTTGTTTTGATGGATGGAGATTTTGGCGATGCAGTGGAACTTCATTTTGGTTCAATGGCACCAGGTGGATATGCGTGGATGTTTCCTAAAGAAAAAGGTGCAAATATTGGCCTAGGGATTCAACGAGATTTTGCAAAAGGGC